>JBJELS010000060.1:0-16401 GCA_051879275.1 Lachnospiraceae bacterium | reverse complement strand
CAAGTACATCATCAATCCTAAACTGGTGGAAGTACTTTTTCCAGTTATTGATCCAGTCCAAATCCTCCGTTTCGGAAAGCTGAATGCTTCCCTCTCCGATATCCATAAAGCTTTTTATACTGTCCAGCTCTTCTCTGATCTGGCTTACCAGCTCTTTCAGATCGACTTCACTTCCCACTTCTACAAAAAAACTGAGATAGGCAATTCCGTCATCCTCTTCAGTCTGGGGTGCAATATCCACAAACATCTGCTCCTTTTCCAGGGGTGTCAGGGGAAGCTTATCTTCAATCTGTGCTCCCTCCAGCCCCAAATCATAAAGGCTGCTGATAATGATATCCTCTGCATCGGTGATGGTCTTAATCTGTATTTTGGTCCACTTCAAGATCATGTCCCCCTTCCAGAACAATTATGTCATTTTATTATATTTATCCCACTTCTCTTACTGCTACTATAGATTATAACAAATGAATCGTATACTTCAAGTTTCTCTTTTTTACCCCTTTCCTGATAAAGCATTATTTCTCTTCTGCCATCATATACTGCTTATTGATAAAGCTTTACAGGCTTAAACATATCTTTTCAGGAGGATGACCTTTTTCATGCCCAAATTAAAGCAAATCATTCCTTTTACCCTGATTGCCATATGCTTTTTCATCAGTATCTGGTGTTTAACCTCCTCCTCATTCACTCCTGCTAACAGTGAAAATGTCCGCTTCACCCAAAAGGAGCTTCCCTTGGTGGTTATTGATCCCGGGCACGGGGGAGCTGATCCCGGTAAGATTGGCGTATCCGGCAGCTATGAAAAAGATATTAATCTGGAAATTGCTCTGGTATTGAAGACCATGCTGGAGCAGCAGGATATTCAGGTCATTATGACCCGCAAAGAAGATACCCAGCTTGCAGGAACTGATTCCGGCTGGAAAATTGCTGATATGAAAAAACGAATTTCCATTATTGATGAAGCCAGTCCCGATCTGGTTATCAGTATTCATCAAAACAGCTACACTACTCCCGATATCCTGGGTGCCCAATGCTTCTATTACACGGGCTCCGAAAAAAGCGGACAACTGGCAGAGCTTTTACAACAGCAGATAATTACTTCCACCAATCAAACCAAGATTCGGGAAATCAAAACCAATAACGATTACTATCTGCTGAAAAAATCCCAACCCCCTACCGTTATTGTAGAGTGTGGTTTTCTTTCTAATCCTGAGGAAGAGAAGCTGCTGCTGGATCCTCTTTATCAGCGAAAAATGGCCTGGGCTCTCCACCTGGGTATTTTACGCTTTCTTAAGCAAACATAATGGCTGCTGCAGAATCTGCAGCAGCCGCTGTTTTCAGGAATTGATATAGGCCTCGATTATCTTCCAAACATCCCGGGTTTCAAAACCCAGCTTCCAGGCAGCCACACCGCCCAGATCGTATTTTTGCATAATGGTCAGCTTGGTCTCGATGGACTTGGCATCCTCCAGCCATACCTGGTAGAGAGTATCTCCTTTTTGGATTTCTCCATAATTCTGGCAGGTCTCTTCATCCCACCAGGTAGTAATATTATTGTTGGAAATAAAATTGGCTGCCGTCTCCATATCCAGTGCCTCACTGGTCACTGCTCCATCCTTCGTCTTCCAAACCCGTGTATAGAAGGGAAGAGCGTTAATTACCTTATGGGAAGGCACGTCCTCTATGGTCTGTATGATTCCATCCTCCACAAAACCGATGGAAGCCACCGAGCCGGCTACTCCTCCACTTCCCCAGTGCTCATCATAGCCCATAATGATAACATAATCTGCGACAATCCCCTGCTCCTTTCGGTTATAATGAGCGGTATATTCTCTGGGGACATAATTATCTACAGACAGCACAATCCCGGCTGCCCTGCACTGTATGGACAGCTCCCGCAAAAACTGAACAAAGGGCTCCCCAGCATCATAGCTTAAATCCTCAAAATCCACATTTATCCCATCAATGCCATAACGCAAAACCTCACTCATAAGATTTTCAATCAGTCTCGTTCTGCTGCTTGTCCTGGAGAGTACCTCATAAGAACTGACATTGGCATCAAAATTGTCTACCAATGCCCATACCTCAAGACCCATATTATGAGTCTGATCCACATAATTCTGACTGGCAATACTGCGGATCCCGCCCTCATTATCCGTCAGAGAAAACCAGGTAGGCGAAATCACATTCATTCCGCTGGTTCTGCTTACCACATCATTCAGGGTACTGTTTGCCGCTTCCACCGTTACCTGATGCCAGCCCAGATTTATTTTGTACTCCCGGGTTAAAGAAGTATACTCCGGTTCCTCATAGTGTGTGGCAGGAATCTCTTGAATGACTTCTTCATTTATCAGCATCTTATTTTCCACATAGCCAATTATGGCATCAGTGGTCTTAACCTTTGACCAGTTTTCCATTTTTTCCAAAAGGGTTACCTGTTCTCCTTTACTTAACTGGCACAGAATATCACTTTTTACCCCACCCCTGTAACGCAGCTGGGTATTCTTCTTCACTTCGGCTGTTGTAGCCTCTCCCCATTGGGTGGAAAGCTGTATTCGATTGGGCTCAGTAAAGGTCTCATAGGAAAAATTGGTAAACAGCCGGACAAAATCTAAAGCAACATACAGGGTTTCTCCTTCGTAAAAAGAAAGTGGATACTCTGTCTGAATCTCCTCCATACCTTGAAAATAACTGCTGCTGCCAATGGCCGTACGGATAATTTCCGTAGGTGTGGTATATAAAAGAAGCTGTTCGGCCGCATCCTCATAAAAACGGTCATTTAACAGCTTCTGAACCGAATCAAAGTCCAGATAACAGAAGCCCTCCAACAGCTTGGCCTTGGTTTCAATCTGCTCATCCTGCAGAATAATTGCTGCTTCATCCTGTTTGGAAACAGCAAAATACTCCTTTAAATCCATTGTGGTATCGGAATAAGAATATTTCTTCAAAAACAGGCCCAAAAGACCCACTCCGCCAATTACTATAATCAGGGCAACGGCGATTAAAACCGGAATCACTCTCTTTTTCATTATCTCTTTCCTTTCTGACCTTCCGTTTTCGCAGGATTGCCCTTAATTATAGCAAACTATTTATTTTCCGTCATTACCTATTTTGACAAAAAACGATTCCTTTTGCTGGAAAGCAGCCTCATACGGGGAGTACCTTCTGCTTTCCTTTTTTCTTCTTAATTAATTTGTTATTTTGTTTTTCCGATAGGAGGCATTCCTATTCCTTTTTATCTGCCATTTTCATACCAGATTTCCTTAAGGCGTCCTTTTTCATCTACCACAATAAAATCCGGTATATACGCCATATCCTCCTTTACCCAGGCCGTATGAGCAATATCCGCTACGGAAACCTCCTTGTCTCCCTGATAGATCAATACACCCTCCTCGGCCGCAGCTTTCAGATCCTTTACGTATTTACGGCTCATTTTATTCATTTTTTGTCCTTTCCTGAGTGTCACCTATTCAACCTTATTAACAAGCTACGTGATATATTAAATTGGATTGAACCTTTATCCCTTTTTCAAGGTGTAAAACCCTGGAAACTGTCTATACTAAAACAGATAGGGAAGGAAATAAACAGAAAGATGTACCGAACCGTACCTAAAAAAATTTACCTGCAATTGAGTAAAATGAATTGTAATGTAATTATGATTAAGGAAAAATAATACGAACAGGTGATGATAACCTGCAAGACTCTACATGACCTGTTGTCAGAATAAAAAGTGAGATCATGTTAATAAATTGCCTAAGATAAATTAAGAAATATTAGATAGTGTCTGTCTTAAAGAAATGATGAACGTACAGCCTCCTTTCCGGTACTGACTGTCCGATGCATCTTCTTAGCACATTATACTGGAATAAAACAAACTTGGCAAGAAGAATCTTATTTTTTTATAAATTTTGACAAAACTCCCTATTCCTATACTTGACTTACCAAACTAAGATGTATACAATACTTTTACAAATCCAGAAACATTTTTTTGGGTAACTTACAACAGGATTCCCTGCATATGATAAATAAGTGATATTTTATCCGATTGATTTGATAGAGAATTGGGGAAAGGAGACAGGTATAGAAGATGAAAATCGAAAAAGTAAATGATCATCAGATTCGCTGCACTCTGACCAGAGCTGATTTGGCTGACCGTCAGTTAAAGCTCAGTGAACTGGCCTATGGAACAGAAAAAGCCAAAGACCTTTTTCGGGATATGATGCAGCAGGCCTCAGCCAAATTCGGCTTTGAAGCTGAAGATATCCCGCTAATGATAGAAGCAATTCCTTTAAATGGAGACTGTATTGTTTTAATTATCACTAAGGTGGAGGACCCGGAAGAATTGGATACCCGCTTTTCCAAATTCGCTCCCTCTCTCCACGATTCAGATGAGAGTACAGAGGATTTTCCAAACAGTGCAGATGCCGCAGATGAGGTTTCGGATCTTTTCAGAAGGGTACAGAAGAATCGCCAGGAAAAAAGCGGAGCCGATACCAAGCAGCCCGCTTCCCTTATTTCAAAAGAAACAGAGTCCGCAGCGGAGGAAGCGCAGGAGCAGGAGGATTTTGTACGGCTTTTCTCCTTTGGCTCTCTTTACCATCTGACTACGGTTTCCCACCAGCTGGCTTCCTTTTATCAGGGCGTAAACAGCCTTTACAAGGATTCTGCTTCTGCCAGATATTATCTGGTCATCAGCCAAAAACGGCAGGAGCCCGAAAACTTTAACCGTTTATGCAATATTCTGTCTGAATACGGTCAGCTGGAACGCTATTCAAAGGCCCATGAAGCCTTTATGGCAGAGCATTATGAGCTTTTAATTGCCAATAATGCCATACAGGCACTGGCCTGCATGGAAGAGGCTTCTCTTTAAAAAACACTTTTCCATCCTAAAAATTTAAGGCTGCTGTAAACTCTATGAAGAAATTTACAACAGCCTTTTCTTATTTCTTTCTACTAAAGCAGGTGTTTATAACGCTTCAATCTTACTCATCAAATCATTAACGTCCACACCATGAACCATAGCCGCCTCTTCCAGAGACTCACTCTGTGCAGAAGGGCATCCCAGACAGTGCATCCCGATTTCCAGCAAAGCACTTGCTGCCTGGGGCTTTATCCTTAAAATTTCACCGATGGTCATATCCTTTGTTACTTCTGACATTGTATATTCCTCCTTTTACGTATTATTAATGGAATGATAATGAGGGGCACATTCTATTTTTCCCCCGGTTATATAGTATAAAACATTTTTTTCCATTTGTATATAAAAAAGTACATAGCTTTGCTTGACGTTGTGAAATTCTTAACATATAATCAAACCGAAGATTACATAGTACTTATACTATTATCTATACTATTTTACAGGAGGCATTTTATATGAGACCAGAATGGACAGATTTCGTAGGCGGCAAATGGGAACATGACATCAACGTAAGAGATTTTATTCAGCGTAACTATCATCCTTATGATGGTGATGAAAGTTTCCTTGCCCAGGCAACGCAGGATACCAAAGACTTATGGAATATGGTACTTGAGCTGCAGAAAAAGGAAAGAGAAGCAGGCGGTGTATTGGATATGGATACCAAGGTCGTTTCCAACATCGTTTCTCATGGCCCGGGCTATTTAGACAAGAGCAAGGAAAAAATCGTAGGCTTCCAGACCGATAAGCCTTTTAAGCGTTCCTTACAGCCCTACGGCGGTATCCGTATGGCAGAAAAGGCTTGTTCTGATAATGGTTATGAAGTAGATCCCGAAATCAGCGAGTTCTTTTCCGTTCATCGTAAAACACATAATGCAGGCTGCTTCGATGCCTACAATGAGGAAATGAGAAACTGCCGTTCCTCCCACATTATTACCGGTCTTCCCGATGCTTATGGCCGGGGACGTATTATTGGTGATTATAGGCGTGTGGCTCTGTATGGTATTGACAGACTGATTGAGGATAAACTGGCCCAGAAGGATTCTACCGGCAGAGTGATGACCGATGATATTATTCGTCTCCGGGAGGAATTATCAGAACAAATTGTGGCTTTAAAGCAGATGAAGCAGATGGCCGCTTCCTATGGCTGTGACATTTCCAATCCTGCCACCAATACCCAGGAAGCCATTCAGGCCCTTTATTTCGGTTATCTGGCTGCTGTTAAGGAACAGAACGGTGCTGCAATGAGTCTGGGACGTACCTCTACCTTCCTTGACATTTATGCTGAGAGAGATTTAGCAAACGGTACCTTTACCGAAGAGCAGATTCAGGAGTTTATCGATCACTTCATTATGAAGCTGAGACTGATTAAATTTGCACGTACTCCTGAGTACAACCAGATTTTTGCCGGAGACCCTGTATGGGTAACTGAATCTCTGGCCGGTGTTGGTGTTGACGGACGCCATATGGTAACCAGAACCTCCTTCCGTTACCTGCACACCTTAACCAATCTGGGACCTTCACCTGAACCCAACCTGACCGTTCTCTGGTCTGTGAATCTTCCTGCCAACTGGAAGAAATACTGTGCTAAGATGTCTATTGAAACCTCTTCCATCCAGTATGAGAACGATGATTTAATGAGAGCTGACCATGGTGATGACTATGGTATCGCCTGTTGCGTATCCTCCATGGTAATCGGTAAGGAAATGCAGTTCTTCGGTGCCCGTGCCAACCTGGCAAAATGTCTGCTCTACGCATTAAACGGCGGTGTGGATGAAATTACCAAGAAACAGGTAGGACCCAAGTATCGTCCCGTTGTGGGAGATAAGCTTGACTTTGATGACGTAATGTCCAAGTTCACCGATATGATTGAATGGCAGGCTGACGTTTATGTAAACACTCTGAATATCATTCATTACATGCATGACAAATACTGCTATGAAAGAGCGGAAATGGCTCTGCACGATAAAAATGTTAAACGTTATTTTGCTACCGGTATTGCAGGCTTATCCATCGTTGCCGATTCCTTATCCGCAATTAAGTATGCTACCGTTAAACCTATCCGTGATGAGGACGGAATTATTGTTGATTTTGAAACCACCGGTGAGTTTCCCAAATACGGTAATGATGATGACCGTGTAGATATGCTGGCTCAGAAGGTTGTGCATACCTTCATGACAGCGGTAAGACGGCACCATACTTACAGAAATGGTATCCCTACTACATCCATTCTGACCATTACCTCTAATGTAACTTATGGTAAAGCAACCGGCAACACTCCTGACGGACGCAAGAAGGGTCAGCCTTTTGCTCCCGGTGCAAACCCCATGCACGGACGTGATACCCACGGAGCAATCGCCTCCCTGTCTTCCGTATCCAAATTACCTTTTGTGGATGCACAGGATGGTATTTCCAATACCTTTACCATTATTCCCGGTGCATTAGGTAAAGAAAATCAGGTATTCTCCGGTGATATCGAAATCGATTTAAGCCAGATTTAAGAAGGTGTCTATGGACAAAGATAAAATGATTGAAGACTTGGTTGCCATGCTGGATGCCAGTATGGCAAAGGGAGTCGGCCACATCAATGCGGATGTGGATGCCAGTATAGATGGCGGAAAACAGGTACAGACTATGGGATGTTCGGACTGCTCCAGAACTCCCCTGGCCTGCAGCGTTCCTACCCTGGAACAGGGATTGGATGATTACACTACATTATAACAAAAAGGAGGATTTTTACTTATGGAAAACACAAACAACGCTCAGATCGACAACCTGGTTGCTTTATTAGACGGTTATGCCACCAAAGGCGGACATCATCTCAATGTTAATGTATTAAACAGAGATACCTTGCTGGATGCTCAAAAGCATCCCGAGAAATATCCTCAGTTGACCATCCGCGTTTCCGGATATGCTGTTAATTTCATCAAATTAACGCCTGAACAGCAGACTGATGTTATTAACCGTACCTTCCACGCTTCTGTTTAATAAGCGCAGCAGATACCGGCTCGGATGGGCCGGTATCTTTTTTCAACCGGTACAAGAGCAATAGGAGTAAGAAGGAATAAAAGGGGGAAGTATGAAGGGAAAAATTCATTCACTGGAAAGCTTCGGTACCGTAGACGGACCGGGAGTAAGATATGTAATTTTTGTACAGGGCTGTCCTATGCGCTGTGCCTATTGTCATAACCCCGATACCTGGGATTTTGATAATGGACAGAAAATGGCGCCTGCCTATCTTATTGAACAATATGAGCGAAATCGCGACTTTTACAAGGGCGGAGGAATTACGGTAACTGGAGGAGAGCCTCTCTGCCAGATGGATTTTTTAATTGAGCTTTTCACTCTGGCAAAGGAAAAAAATATTCACACCTGTATCGATACCTCCGGCATTGCTTATGACCCGGATTCCAAAGAGTTTAAAAAGAAGCTGAAAAAGCTTCTGGAGCTTACGGATCTGGTTATGCTGGATATTAAGCATATTAACAATGGCCAGCATAAAAAGCTTACCGGTAAATCCAATAAAAATATTTTAAAGTTTGCCCGCTATCTGAACAAAAAGAAGGTTCCGACCTGGATTCGTCATGTGGTAGTTCCCGGAATCACAGATAATAAGGAATCTCTCATGGCTTTGGGATACTTTATCGGTGGACTTTCCAATCTGCAGGCCCTGGATCTTCTTCCCTACCATGTAATGGGTGTAAAAAAATATGATGAGCTTGGACTGGAGTACCGCCTGCAGGATGTTCCTCCTATGGACAAGGAAAAATTGAGAGAATTAAAGCTTTACATCCTTAAGGGAATTAAAATCCGCAGAAATGAAATGGACGATTATGTTAATGTGGTATCTGATTTAATACATTAAATATCGATTTTTCTATTGTATAATTACAAAGTTTGTATTAAAATTAACATGTAGGAATGAAACTAAAGGAGGATTTTATTATGGCTTATGTAATTAGTGATGCTTGTATCATGTGTGGCGCTTGTGAACCTCAGTGTCCTGTTTCCTGTATTTCTGCAGGTGATTCTCAGTATAACATTGATGCCGGTTCCTGCATCGACTGTGGCTCTTGTGCAGGTGTTTGCCCTGTAGGTGCTATTTCCGAGGGTTAAGGTTAAAGCTTCTACATATAGAAGCCTGATAATAATATACCGACAGAGATTACAGAGAAAAAGCATTCAAAATATTGAATGCTTTTTTCTTTTGCCTGCAATCTGTTTTTCTCGAATCGTTTCATCCAGTGAACGGAAATGCTCCTCCATTTCTGCCCAGCGTTTCTCCTGAAGCTGTTCATAATCTCTCAGTTCTTCCTTTATCTGTAGATCACATTCTCTTACCGTCTCCCGTACCGTCTGTTTAATCAAATTCTTCAGTAAAAGCTGAATTTTTTCTGCTTTTTCATCTACTTCCTTTGTTGATATCTTTTGCTCTGTCTGCTTCAGAGGCAGCAAAACTCCTTTTTCATGATCAAAAAGCATATATCGTTCTTTTTCCATGAAATCTCCTTTCCTTATCAGCGTACCATATTTTCCCTGTAGAATAATGTAAAAAAAGGGGCCGGTACAAATTTTGTTTTGTACCAAACCCTCTTTAGTAGTCTCTTTCTTTATTGGCAAATTTCGTATATTCAGGAAGCCATACCAGCTCCACAGTCCCAATCGGACCGTTTCTTTGCTTACCGATTATGATTTCTGAAATTCCTTTTTTCTCACTGTCCTTATTATAGTAATCATCACGGTAAATAAACATTACCACATCCGCATCCTGCTCAATGGCACCGGACTCTCTTAAATCCGACATCATAGGTCTGTGGTCAGGCCTTTGCTCAACCGCTCGGCTAAGCTGCGAAAGAGCAATTACCGGTACATTCAGCTCTCTGGCCAGTTTCTTCAGGGAACGGGAGATTTCTGAAATTTCCTGCTGTCTGGATTCCGTCCTTCCACTGCCGGTCATCAGCTGAAGATAGTCAATAATAATCATTTTGATATTCTGATCCAGCTTAAACTTACGGCATTTGCTTCTTAGCTCAGAAATACTGATTCCTGCCGTATCATCAATGATCAGCTTGGACTTACCGATCACACCCGCACTTTCAATCAGCTTCTCCCACTCTTCCTCACTTAAGGTACCATTTCGCAAATTCTGTGCATCCACATTGGATTCCAGGGAAAACATACGATTGACCAGCTGCTCCTTGGACATTTCCAAACTGAAAATAGCCACTGCTTCATTTAATCTGAAGGCTACATGCTGAGCAATATTCAAGACAAAGGCAGTCTTTCCCATAGAAGGTCTGGCTGCAATAAGAATCAAATCTGCCGGCTGCATGCCGGAAGTCTTATAATCTAAATCCAGAAATCCTGTAGCAATGCCGGTTACCCGTCCCCCGCTTTTTGATGCAGCTTCAATTCTCTCCAGAGCATTCATTACTACCTGGCGGATGGGAACAAATTCACCGGAGTTACGCTTTTGAACCAGCTCGAATATCCGCTTCTCCGCATCCTCCAGAATATATTCCATGCTTTCCCTGCCGCTGTAGCATTCATTGGCAATCTCTTCATTCAGGCGAATCATCTTTCTTAAGATTGCCTTCTCTGCCACAATACCGGCATAATATTTAATATTGGCAGAGGTAGGAACCGCTGTCAGAATATCACGGATAAACTCCAGACTGCTGACTTCCGTAGGAACATCCTTTTCCTTTAGTCTGTCTTGCAGGGTTACCACATCTACCGGCTTTCCCTCTTCATTCAGCTCCACGATAGAGGAAAAAACAATCCCATATTGCTTATGATAAAAATCATCACCGGCAATCAATTCAGAAGCTATGATTATGGCTTCACGATCCAACATCATGGCTCCGATAACCGACTGCTCCGCTTCTATACTGTGAGGCAATACCCTTTTAATCACTGCTTCCTCTAATGGTGCCATCTGATTTTTCCTCTCCGGTTTTCCTAATTCTTTTCCTGTACCTTAACGGTTAAAACACCTGTCACCTTAGGATGAAGCTTAATATTCACCTTATATACCCCAAAGCTTTTTATCGCTTCCTCCAATTGGATTTTTTTCTTATCTACCTCTATACCGCACTGCTCCTTAAAAGCAGCTGCAATCTCCTTTGTAGAAACAGAGCCGAAGGTTTTTCCACCCTCACCGGCTTTAATCTTTACGATAACCTCCTTCGTCTCCAATTCCTTAGCCAATTCAGCTGCTGCATCCAGCTGCTCTTTTGCAATCTTTTCTTCATTATTCTTCTTAAGCTTTAAATCATTTAAATTCTTTGGAGTAGCTTCTACTCCAAGCTTTTGGGGAAGAATATAGTTTCTGGCATAGCCGTCATTGGCATTAATAATGTCTCCTTTTTTCCCGAGACTTTTCACGTCTTCTAATAAAATAATCTTCATGCTTTCCTCCGTTTAAAACCGTTTTATGCTATTTCTCCTTCTTCCAGCATCTCATCCAGACAGGCCTTAATCTTCTCAATTCCTTCCTGAAGGCTTGCACCCTCCAGCTGGCAGGCTGCTATGCTTTGATGGCCGCCCCCACCCATTCTCTCCATGACTACCTGTACATTGACTTCATCGATGGACCTGGCACTGATATAGATAGTTCCCTGATACTCCGTCAGAACGAAGCTGGCTTTAATTCCTTTGATATTTAAGAGCTCATTGGCTGCCTGAGCACCTACTATGGTAGGACTTTGTAAGCCTTCACTGTTACAAATGGAAATGGCATAATCATTGCGGTAAATTTCTGCCTGACTGACCGCATCTGCCTTTGCCTTGTAATCCTCGGCATTATCTCTGAACAGCTTTCTGACTCTGGTTACATCTGCACCGCACCTTCTTAAAAATGCCGCCGCCTCAAAGGTTCTCACACCGGTTTTACTGGTAAAATTATTGGTATCAATCATAATTCCGGAATACATACAGTCAGCTTCATCTGCCCGTACCTTTACCCCATCATTAATATATTGTAAAATCTCAGATACCATTTCACAGGTGGAGGAAGCATAGGCTTCCACATAGGAAAGAGTGGCATTTTCAATGGTTTCGGAACCCTGTCTGTGGTGATCCAGAACCACAATAGACTTACATAGCTTCAATAGCTCTGGACATTCAGTAATACTGGGCTTATTTACATCTACCACTACCAGGGCCGCGTTGTTGGCCGCCAGCTCCAGAGCCTGTGTACTGTTTACAATCATATCGTCATCATAGATATCGTTTTCTCTGAATCTGTCTACCAGCGGCTGAACAGATGAGGTTGCCTGATTCAGGACAATATGAGCCTTTCGATCCAGACTTTTGGCAATCCGCCAGATTCCTACAGCAGCTCCAAAGCTGTCCACATCTGCCATACGATGTCCCATAACGATTACGGTATCCTTTGCAGAAATGATTTCCCTCAGTGCATGTGCCTTTACTCTGGCCTTTACCCGGGTACTCTTTTCCACCTGCTGGCTTTTTCCTCCATAGTATTGGATACCCTCGGGAGTCTTCACTACTGCCTGATCTCCTCCACGCCCCAGTGCAAGATCGACAGAGGTTCGGGCAAATTCATAGTTCTGGGCATAGGTCAGACCATCCAGACCAATACCTATACTGATGGTAACTGCCATTTCATTTCCGATATTAACGGTTTTTACCTCATCCAATAAATCGAAGCGGCTGTTCTTAAGCTGTATAACCGCCTCTTTTCGTAATATGATGAAATACTTATCCTTTTCCAGTTTCTTACAAATACCATCCTGGGCAGCAATATACTTATTAATCTTTCTGTCTATCAGGGCAATCAGCAGTGAGCGTCTTACTTCCTCCACACTTTCCAATGCCTCTTCATAATTATCCAGATAAATCATCCCTACAGTCAAAGACTGGTTATCGTTTTCTCTTAAGGCAATCCTTAAGGCAGTCTCATCGAATAAATACAGGGCAATCAAATAGCCATCATAACCATCCGGGCTGATGATATCACTGTTTTTGGCCATTTCCCTAAGGGAAATTTTTTTAAGCTTAAGCAAATATTCATTGCCTTCAAAGGAAAGCTGCGTCTCTCCTTCATCCTCCTGTCCCAAAAGCCTATCCACCATAATCTCGGGGAAAAGGGTCGTCACATTCTTAGAATACCCTTTAGGCTTATGGGTAACCTGCTCAAAGGCCTCGTTAGTCCAGATAATCCTCCCTTTATCATCCAAAAGGGCATAGGGAAGCTCCAGCTCCCTGAGAAGCTGACGCTGAATCTGTCCGTACTCCGTAGCAAAGCTGACCAGCTCCGTCATAACCACAGATTTACTGCTCCAAAACAGGTAAAGCATAACAGCAAAATATAAGAGAACAAAACAGGACAGCAGCAGGCCACCCCGATAATCAAAAATATACACACCCAGATTAACTGCTGCCAGTAAAACTCCCAGATACAGAGCTGCCTGAAGATAGGCTCTGAGCATTCCTTTTATTTTAATTCGATTTTTCATTTTTTCTCCATTCCATAGCATTTCCTAATAAGGAACGAGGGCAGAAAATCAACTTCTGCTCTGAAAGATTATTTCTGCATACGTGGAGTTATTATAGCACTAAAATTCACGGTTAGCAATCTCTAAGGCATTGAAAATCCTTCTGACCATAACAAACATCTCGCATAAAAGTACGGGACTTGGTCCATAATAAAAAAGCCGCTGTCGCACACATCAGTGCCAACCAGCAGCTCTTCTTCATTCTTTCTGTTACTTACTATTCACTTTCTATTCATACCGCAGTGCTTCAATGGGACTTAAGGCCGCCGCTTTTTTTGCAGGGTAGATACCGAAGAAAATTCCCACAGCCGAAGAAAAAACCGCTGCTCCCAGAACAGTGCTTAAGGAGATACTGGGTGTCACCTTTACCAGTGTACAAATCAGCGCTCCTCCCAGACTGCCCAGCACAATTCCGATGATTCCTCCCAATAGGGTAATCATTCCCGCCTCTGCCAAAAACTGCATTAAAATGGAGCCGGTTCTGGCTCCCAAGGCCTTCCGAATACCGATTTCCCTGGTTCTTTCCGTAACGGATACCAGCATAATGTTCATTACACCGATTCCCCCTACCAGAAGAGAAATAGCCGCCACAAAGGAAATGAATACCGTAATCATACTCATAACGCTATTGAACTGGGATGCTACATCGGTAAAGCTCTCTACCTTAATCATGTTTTCTCCCCTGACCGAGTATTTGTTTTCCAGCAGGGTAACCGCCTTTTTGGCCACCTGTGTACTGTGCTGATTAGAAGTGGCTACCACATAAATCATACTGAAATCCTCAATATAATATTGAAAGCTGTTCCCCAGTACCGTATAAGGCACCTCAATACTCAGATAGGTATTTCCGGTAAGGAGGTTGGATTCGCTGTCCCGACGAAGCCCCACAATGGTCATATCCTGGCTAAGTCCGTAAAGGTCCATTTCAAAGGAAAGTCCCACCACATTAGTGGTTCCAAACAGCTTCTTTGCTCCGGTCTCTGTAATTACCGCTACCTTTTTTCCCTGAGAAACCTCATCCGCAGTGAAATACCGTCCGGACACAATGGGATCTCCCAGAGCGTAAAACATCCCTTCATTTCCCCCGCTGACACGAATATCCATATCCCCCTTTGGCCCTGCTGCGGTTCCAACTCCATTTAAGGAAGGAGTTACTGCCTTCACCTCAGGCACTGTCTTCAGAATCAGCTCAAAATCCTCCTGAGTAAAACGGATATCTCCTTCTTTGTCATCCGTATAAATGGCAATCTGCCCATTACCCATATTATCCAGCTCTGAGCCTACCTTCTGCTTCACGCCGTTTCCCACAGACATGACCATGATCACGGAGGAAATCCCAATGATAATTCCCAGCATGGTAAGAACCGAGCGTCCTTTATTACTCTTGATATTTTTGATTGCAATTTTGGTATATTCCCATATCTGTGCCATGTATCCCTCCGTTACTGTGCCGCTACGGCAGTTACCGGCATCCCTTCTTCCAGCTGAGTACCGGATTCCGTAATTACCTGTTCGTTCTCTTTGAGCCCCTCAGTAATTTCTATCTCCAGATCCGTTGTAAGCCCTGTGGTTACGGTACGCTTCTCCACCATACCATTTACCGCCACGTAGACGAACTGGCCATCCACATCCGTGTATACTGCTTCCATAGGAATGGTAATCGCCCCTTTCGCCTCTCCGGTAGTAATCACCGCCTTGGCCTCTACTCCCAAAAACAGATTCTGATCCGGATTGGTAATTTTCAGATATGTACCCACCACTGCTGCTCCGTTGGTATTTTTAGTCGCCATCTGTTCAATTTTGCTGACTTCGCCCTGATACATTCTTCCGGCAATAGTAATCTGTGCAGACTGTCCAACCTTCAGCTTTTCCAAATCGTATTTACTGACCGACAGAGAAACCGCTACATCCTCAAGACTTTCCAGGGTAAAGAGAAGCTCTCCCTCCTGAGGAGTTTTGCCCGGTGTCGCTTCCATCTGTGTAATCACGCCATCAAACTCAGCCAGGATTCCCTGCTCATTGGTCTGAATGGCCTCCATGGTATTTTGCAGCTTAAGCTTCTCGATTTCTGCATTGGCTTCCATCTGTACCTTCCCTCCGGTACTTAATTTACTGCTTTCCGAAGAAGACTTCTGTGACTTCATCTCGGCCTCATATTCCTTATATTCATTTAGCAAGCGGGTATTTTTATCAATTTCCTCCTGCAGCTGTACAACCTCTTTTCCATATTTTTGCTCATGGGCATTCTGCTGAATCTGAATAAGCAGATTCTGATATTCTTCGCTGGTAGGATCATCCTGCCATTCAATACGGGAAATTTCCAAAAGATTTCCATGATGTGCCAGGGCTGCCTGCTTATCAGACAGCTTTTTTTCCAGGGTGTCCACATAATTCTGGGTGTCGGTAATCTGCTGCTTTAACACCTCTAAATTGACATTGGCTTCTGTATACAATGCCTGCTGCTTCCCGTTTTTTTCCACACTGTCCTGATAGCCTCCGTTATTGGCCTGAAGATTCAGCTGTGTAATCTGCTTTAAGTCTGCCAGAGAAGCCTCATCATAAACCAGGATAGCCTCTCCTTTTTTTACCGTTTCTCCTTTTTCAACCCGAATTTCTCCTATTTTGGCACTGACCGGCGCAAAATAACTGACAGAATTGTCAGAAATTACTGTCCCGCTGATATCCAGTGTCTGCTTAATGTCCTGTCGCTTTGCTTCTACCGTTGTAACCACAGCTTTTCCGTTTCCTCCCGCAAAAACCCTGATGACCAAAAAAGCTGCTATACACAGGCCTGCTGCCAGTAAAACCTTCTTCTTCCCCAAAAATTTTCTCATTATATCTCTCCTTTTTCAAGAAAACTACTGCCCGGATATTTTTCCGGTATCCTCTACAATTTTTCCGTCCATCATCCGAATAATTCTGGGTGCCTGAGCCGCGATTTCATTATCGTGGGTAATAAGAATC
>JBJELS010000059.1:0-16516 GCA_051879275.1 Lachnospiraceae bacterium | reverse complement strand
GCTGATTCAGTGACCTGGCCACCTTTTCTCTCACTTCATAAATACCCAGACTCTGGCTGTAGCCATGAAGCCTGCCCGGCGGCTCATCCGTTAAAAGACGGATACAGGTTTGGGTAAATTCTTCCGGTACGGGAACGGAAGGGTTCCCCAGGCTGTAATCAAATACATTTTCATATCCGATTTCCTGACCTCTCTTCGCTGCAAATTCAGCAAGGGTACGAATAACCGATTTAGCACTAAGCATATCTACATATTTCTGTATCAGCATCTTTTTCTCCCTTTTGCAGAAAAGACACTCTGCTTTCCTGCTTCCTGATTTATTTTCTTTTCCGACTTTCCTGAAACACCTTGATATAGGCTTTAACCACGCTGATTAATTCAGGATAACTCATGGATGTAGTATTCAGGCACAAATCATAATTTCCTGCATCCTTCCAGTCTTTTCCTGTATAGCGTTTATAATATTCTGCCCTCTCTCTATCAATCCGCTCTATTTTTTTTATAATTTCCTTATCCTCAAGGCCGGATAACTGACGTTCTCTTTCCATGCAGTCCTTAAGAGGAGCTGAACAGTAAAGACGAATCACATCCGGGTTATCCTTAAGTACATGATCTGCACACCTGCCTACAATTACACAGCTTTCTTTCTCAGCCAATTCTCTGATTACATCTGCCTGCAGACGAAAAAGATTATCTTCGGATAAAAAGTCCTCACTGTCCGGTGGAAGTGCTTCTCCTTTGCCGCGTACTCTCATCCTTCCCAAAAAAGAATTAGACTTCACCTTTTCATCCACCTGACCGAAAAGGGCCTCATTCACTCCGCTTTTATCGGAAGCCAGGCGAACCAGCTCCCGATCATAATAGCTGATTCCCAATTCCTTGGCTAAAAGCTTTCCCATGGTTCTTCCGCCGCTTCCGTAGCTTCTTGCTATTGTAATTACCAGTTTTCCCATACTGCCTCCTATTCCCCCAAATATGCCTTCTTTACAGATTCATTATTCATCAGTTCCCCGGCATTTCCCTCAAGGATAATATTCCCGGTTTCCAGTACATAGGCTCTGTCCGCTATGGTAAGAGCCTTTTTGGCATTCTGCTCCACCAAAAGTACGGTAGTCCCTCCGGCAGAAATATCCCGAATAATGTTGAATACCTCTTCCACAAAAATAGGAGAAAGTCCCATGGATGGTTCATCCATCAGAATAATTCTGGGATGGCTCATTAATGCCCTTCCCATGGCCAGCATCTGCTGTTCTCCTCCGGAAAGCGTTCCCGCAACCTGATTCTTTCTTTCCTCAAGACGGGGAAAACGGGAATAGATCATCTTCAGCGTCTCCTCTGTCTCTGCCTTATCCTTACGGGTATAGGCTCCCATTTTCAGATTTTCAAAAACGGTGAGCTGGGAAAAAATACGCCGTCCCTCCGGCACATGGGCCATCCCCAGAGAAACAATTTTATGAGCCGGTATTTTGGTAATATCCGTTCCTTCAAAAATAATTTGACCGTGGCTGGGCTGTAAAAGTCCGCTTATGGTATGCAGTATAGTTGTTTTTCCCGCCCCATTGGCACCAATCAGGGCAATAACCTCTCCTTGATTGACCTCAAAGGAAACATCCTTAATGGCCTTGATCATTCCATAATGCACTTGAAGATTTTTTACACTAAGCATCGCCATATCTCTATTCTCCTAAATAAGCCTTAATTACCTGAGGATCATTTAGAACCTCCTGCGTCTTTCCCTGTGCCAATACCTGACCGAAATTCAAAACGGTCAACTCTTCACAAATACCGGAAACCAGCTTCATATCGTGCTCAATCAGCAGAATGGTCATGGCAAATTTATCCCGGACAAAACGGATGGTATCCATCAGCTCCTTCGTCTCGTTAGGATTCATTCCTGCTGCCGGTTCGTCCAGTAAAAGCAGCTTGGGACCTGTTGCCAGAGCTCTGGCAATCTCCAGCTTACGCTGCTTACCATAAGGCAGATTAGAGGCCAGATAATCCGCTTCTTTATCCAAATCAAACACCTTTAACAGCTCTATGGCCTCCTCATTCATCGCTTTTTCCACCTTGAAATATCTGGGCAGACGAAGAATACCCTCCAGAGCCGTATAGGAATAATTCTGATGAAGCCCTGCCTTTACATTATCTAAAACACTTAAATCTTTGAACAGACGAATATTCTGAAAGGTTCTGGCAATTCCCGCCTGATTGATCTGGGTGGTTTTGGCTCCGGTAATATTTTTTCCATCTAAGATAATTTTACCGTCACTGGGCTTATATACCCCCGTAAGCATATTAAACACCGTTGTCTTACCGGCACCGTTGGGGCCGATAAGTCCATACAGCTGTCCCTTTTCTATGGTGATTTCAAAGCTGTCTACCGCCCGCAAGCCGCCAAAGGAAATGCCCAGATTCTTTACTTCTAATAATGCCATTTATACTTCCTCCTTTGCCGCTTTTTTGGCCAGTAAACGTCTGGGAGAGTATTTCTCTCTCCATTCCTTTGCCTTAGGACTCCAGTTGAAAAGCATCATGGCAATCAGCACGATGGAATAAATCAGCATACGGTAATCCTGTAATTCCCGCAGAAGCTCCGGCAGAAGAGTCAGAATTACGGCTGCAATCATGGAGCCGCGGATATTTCCGATTCCTCCCAACACCACATAGACCAGAATCATAATGGACATATTATAACCAAAGTTCTTAGGCTGAGCTGCAAGGGTAGACAAATTATGGGCATACAGCACTCCCGCCATACCCGCAAGTCCTGCAGAAATAGAAAAGGCCAACAGCTTATATTTGGTAATATTGATTCCTATCGACTCTGCTGCAATACGATTGTCCCTGATGGCCATAATCGCACGTCCGGGACGGGAATGAATCAGATTAAGTACGATGATCAGCGTAATCAGCAAAAGGATTGCCGCTATGGTAAAATTAGAATCCTTAGGTGTTCCCGTAATTCCCTGAGCCCCATTTATCAGGATTTTTCCACCTTCTTCCAATCCCAGGGAGACCGAGTCCTTTATGGAAAAATGGAAGCCGTTCTGATCCTTTCCCACATAAAGAACATTTACAAGATTCTTAATAATTTCCCCAAAAGCCAGGGTTACAATGGCCAGATAATCTCCTCTCAGACGAAGAACCGGAATACCAATTAAAAATCCACTCAATGCAGCTGCAGCAATGCCAATCAATAATGCGAGGAAAAATCTTGGCCCTGCTGCCAGGCTTTCTTTCATACAAAGTGAAAAAAATGCACTGGAAAATGCACCTACACACATAAATCCCGCATGCCCCAGGCTGAGCTCACCTAAAATTCCCACCGTCAGATTCAGTGAAACTGCCATAATGGCATAGGTACAAAGAGGAACCAAAAGGCCTTTAACCAGACTGCTCAGGGCTCCCATCTGTACAAATATCTGTAAAATCACATAGGCTGCTACTACTATTCCCAAAGTAATCCATGTGCTTTTTGTGGATTTTGCTATCTTTTCTTTTTTCATCATTTCTTTTCCCTTTCTATGCACATTTTCCCGGAAAACAGTTATACCTTCTCACTAATCTTCTTCCCCAGGATTCCGGTGGGCTTCACCAAAAGAACGATGATCAATACGGAAAATACAATGGCATCGGACAGCTGTGAGGAAATATAGGCCTTACTCAAATTCTCAATAACTCCCAAAAGAATCCCCCCTACAAAAGCACCGGGGATGGAACCGATACCTCCAAAAACCGCAGCGGTAAAGGCCTTAATACCGGGCATGGAACCGGTATAGGGATTCAATGTAGGATAGGCTGAGCAAAGCAGCACTCCTGCCACCGCCGCCAACGCAGAACCAATGGCAAAGGTAAGGGAAATGGTTCCGTTTACATTCACCCCCATCAGCTCAGCCGCTCCTTTATCCTCTGAAACGGCAAGCATAGCCTGACCTGATTTGGTCTTTTTAATAAAGAGGTTAAGACCCACCATAATAATGATACAGGCTAAAATCGTCACTATGGTTTCCCCCGTAATATTGATACTTCCCTCTGCCAGAGAAAGAGCCGGCAGATTAATCACAGAGGTAAACATTTTCGTATTTGCTCCAAAAAGTAAAAGCGCTGCATTCTGTAAAAAGTAGCTCACTCCAATGGCCGTAATCAATACCGCCAGAGGGGAAGCCTTACGCAGGGGCTTATAAGCAATTTTTTCAATGGTAATGCCCAGGATGGTGCAGACGATAACGGCCAGAAGTACCGCTGCCAAGGGCGGTAAACCCAATGAACCCATGGATAAAAAGGTCACATATCCGCCTACCATAATGACATCCCCATGGGCAAAGTTCAGCATTTTAGCAATACCATACACCATGGTATAGCCCAGGGCAATAATTGCATATATACTTCCCAGACTGATTCCGTTTATTAAAAAGGTGAAAAAACTGCTCATAAACCCCTCCAAATTTTCTTTAAGGTAACTATTTATGTAAAAAAGGGCCGACAATCATCGGCCCTCTCCGGTCTGAACTTACATTGCTGAATAAGCACCGTCTACAATTTTAACTGCTTTAGGCTCCTTATTTACTTCGCCGTCTTCAGTCCAGGTCATTTGACCTGTAATACCATCAACCATGATTTCCAGCATTGCTGCCTTCATCAGGTCACAAATCTCAGATACACTCATATCCGGTGTTGCACCGGACTGTTCAAGCGCTGCCTTGATAATATACATTGCGTCGTAAGCATTGGCCGCAAACTGAATAGGAGTCTCTCCATAAGTCTCCTCATAGGCTGCTGCAAAAGCTCTGGTCTGATCATTTTCATCAATAACCAGAGGAGTTAAAAGCATAACACCCTCTGCAAGAGAAGCGTCAAAATCCTCTACGGAAAGAATACCATCCAGGCCGTCACAGCCAAAGAACATGGGAGCAAAGCCCATGCTGTTTGCCTGACTTAAAATCAGGGCTGCTTCTGTATAGTAAATGGGAAGGAATACCAGCTCAGCGCCGCCATCCTTAGCCTTCTGAAGCTGGATAGTGAAATCCGTTTTATTGTCAGCAGTAAATGCTTCTGCCGCTACGATTTCAATACCATATTCAGGGGCCTTTTTTGCAAATTCCGTGTAAATACCGGAAGAATATACATCAGAGCTGTCATAGATAACTGCTACCTTAGAAGCAATGTTATTGGTACCGATATACTCTGCTGATTTACCACCCTGATTAGGGTCGGAGAAGCATACCCGGAATGCATTATCATACTGTACACATTCTACAGCCGTTCCACTGGGAGTAAGCATATACATATTATCGTTCATGGTTTCTTCTGCTACTGCCAGACAGGGACCACTGGTTACCGTTCCCATAAGAAGCTGAATCCCCTTATCCTTTAAGGTGTTGTAGGCATTAACGGATTTCTCTGCATCGTGTTCATCATCCTCAAAGGTAAAGGCAATCTGGACACCGTTAATACCGCCTGCTGCGTTGATTTCATCAACTGCCAGCTGGGCACCGTTTTTAACGGCAATTCCATAAACTGCTGCACCACCGGTCACAGGACCGATTCCTCCAATGTTAAATACTCCACCTTCAGCTGCCGTACCGGCTGCTTCATTTTCGTTTGCTGCACTTTCCGTTCCTGCCTGAGTATTGCTGTTTGTCGTACTGCCTGAACAGCCGGTCAGCAAGGCAACTGTCATGGAAAGAACCAGCATTAAGCTAAGTAATCTTTTCATAATATCCTCCTTTGAAAATCTTTATCTTATAAGAATAATGTTTTATCTAATTCTTGTCAATATTCCTTTATATGAAAATAAATTATATTAGATATAACTTTGAGTTATATTATCTTCTTTCTTATACCCACCATTGCTTATAAGCAATCAGAGCTGCCAACGGCATAAGTACCTCGCAGATATGTACAAAGAAGCCGGCCGAATCTTCCGTAATACCGCCAAAATGTTTTTTTGCCACATAGAAATGGAGTACATAGGCAACTGCCGCTCCCACCAGACAGGCCAGTCCCACATCCATTTTCAGCCGCATCATCTGAAAGCTGCAGGCAGCAGCAACAGCCAGTAAAATCAGGATTTCTCCTAATCTCAGTCCCCCCTCCGGTACATAAACAGTACATTTACTTTCCTTGGCATGCTTTAGTGTCAAAATAGAAAGACCGTATAAGGCTCTGGAAATGACAAAGCTGTAGGCAAGAATAAAGAGACCGTCTACCGGCATTTCACTCCAGATACCAATGGCCAGCATAAAGTACCAAACGCAAACGATAATTGCAAAATATCCTCCGTGGGAATCCTCCAGAATCTGAAGTTTACCCTCTCTGGACTGATTGGAACAAAGGGCATCCATGGTTCTGAAAAAGCCATCCAGATGAGAACCCGCTGACAGTAAGCTGGGAATTACCGCCCCCACCACCGCCGGTAAAATGGCATAGCTGCAAAGATAGGGATAGCCAATGGCCCATTTACTGATACAAAATCCGATAACGGCTCCTACCAATGGAATAAAAAGCAGAATAAACCGGCTGTTCTCTCTATTTCTTTCCACTTTGGCCTTAGGACTGACGGAATACAAAGAAAAGGCCAACAGAAAGCTGTTCCATATACTTTTCATGACTAACACCTCTTTTATGGTAATTACTCAATGACAACATCCTGTCCATATTCGTCCCATACAATACATACCCAGGTTTTTCCCGGGTTCAGAACAATAGGATTTCCTTCCTCATCCACATAGGAAGCAGGAACCTCATCTGCCGATCGGCTCCAGGTTCCCGTAACCATCTTTCCTCCGGTAAATACCTGAACCTTATATCCATCATCGCCATGACAGCCGAAGGCAAGATAATCATTTTCATCCCGTACCTCACCATGACAATACTGGAAAATCACATTAGTATAAGCCAGCTGCTCACCGGTCAGCTCATCAATATGCTCACTGCCGTACTGGAAACGATAATAAAGCCCATCCTCCGGGTTATACTCAAAACGGGACTGGGTTTTGGCAAAACCATTGGCCGCATTCGTACTTTTTCCTCCGGGATATAAAACAACCGCTTCCGGCTGTTTTGTATAATCTGCCGGGTTTTCCTCATCGGCAAATATAAATTTAGCCTGATAGTCATCCCGAAGTGCGGTTCGGTATTGGAATTTTTCAATGTCCTTTAGCACTCCTGCCGGACTCAGATAAACATTATGAGGAGCTTTACGGTCACTGCTTCGATAAAAAGCATTGGGAGCCGGATTATTGATTCCGGATACTGCCCCACTGATATTATCCACCCGGTCACTGTTCAACAGCTCTCCCACATAGGGAGTTGCCTGTCCGAAATGGGCATATATGGCATCGTATTCCAGTGCAAAATAAACAAAATAATCGCGGCTGCTGCGTATGGAGCCGATTTTTTCCAGATTGCTGTAGTCTTCAAAAATCCCCATTAATCTGGTGATACGTCCTTCTACCGGAGCCTCATACACAATGGATGCCTCTGCAATTCCTGCCTGGGGACAGCCTGCCTCAATATTATTAAACATCACTGCTAACGGTCTTGTCCGGCTAAGCTTCTGTGAAACCGGAAGGCCGGTAAGATAACTGAGCTGCTCTCCCTCTGTTTCCTCAGTTTTGCCTGAGCCAATCTCTTCCTGCTCCTTTTCTGCCTCTGACTGAGAGGCCCTGTCAGAACCACAGGCTGATAAGCTCAGAATCAATGCCAAAAGAACAGCACTCAATACCCTTTTATGTCCTATCTTAATCATACTTCATGCTTCCTTTTCCCATTTTCTCTATTTTTAATATTCCAAAATACATACCTATTATTCTACAACCTTTTACTATGAAAAGTCTACCCCTTTTTCCTATTCTGATCTTCCTGTTTTATGCAAGTAAATGTAATTTTCTGACAATGCCTATAATGGTTCTTCCTCCCGGCATGGACTCCAGCTCCCGTTTTCCCACCGCTCCCAGTCGAATGACAAGACCAAAATAAATGGGGACGGCTGCCAAAACAGCCATAACCAGACAAAGGCCGTTATAGAGCCAATTCATTTCTCCCCTCTCCAAAAGTCCGGCAAAGGAAAAAAGAATCGCACTTCCTTCATAAATGAGCCAGGCTGCCAGCCCCATAGGGACAGAGGCCATAAGAGGAATGATAAAGGTCTTTTTTATCTCCTGTCGATACCCCAGCTTTTTTTTCATGCTCAATCCGTTTAATATACTCATGCTTAAAGAGTAGCAGATAGCCGCCAGAGCCAGACCATACAAATCCACCTTCGTATATAACAAAAGCAGAATCAATACCAGGGTCTGCAGCACCAGTGATAAGGCCGCATGAATCACCGGCTTATTCACATAACCGGTTCCCTGCAGCACTCCGTTGCTTAAGGTGGAAATACTGTAAAACACTACTGATATGGACAGTACCCGCAAAAGTCCGGCAGTCATATTCAAGGTTCCTGTCTGTGGATAAAGAACGTATACCACCGGCTTTGCCAAAACCGCCAGGCCGGTTGCTGCGGGAATGGAAATCAGCATGGTGGTCTGCATCGCCCGTCTGATTTTCTGTTTACAGCCCTTTCTGTCCTTTTGCTCAAAGCTGGCAGAAATACTGGGAATGATAGCCGAGGACATGGCTGTTGCCAGGGCAATGGGAATATTGGTAATCTGGTTTGCCTTTCCGCTGAACAGCCCATAATAGGTGGTTGCCTCCGCTTCGGTATAGGCATATAGATTCTCTGCAATTCCCGTATAAATTTTCAGATTTGTAGCACTGCTCATATTGTAAATACAGGTACTTAAAATTACCGGGGTAACCATACTGATAATCAGCCGAAAGACCTGCCCGTAATTCATTTCTTCTCCGGTATGGTCCCTGCCTCTTCTTCGGGTGAACATTCTCCGATTCAGCAGGTAGATAGCTCCCATAAACAAAAGTGCAGTAAACACTCCCGCACCGGTTCCCAGAGCACTTCCCATCGCTCCGTAAACTGCCTGTGTACCGGCATCCTTTGAAGCCGCCAGCTTCATCAGCATAAGAGCTCCTCCTATACTAATCAAAGCATTGGCAATCTGCTCCAGTATCTGGGAAAAGGAGGTCTGCAGCATACTGCCGTGGGCCTGAAAATAGCCGCGAAAGACTCCCAACAGACCGGACAGAAAAATCGTGGGGGTAAATACCTTTAATACCATAGCCGAGCTGGCTCCCACGATTTTATCTGCAAAAAGAAAACAGGCCATACTGGCCAGTCCGCCGGCGATAATCACATAACAAAAAGCGCCCATAAAAATTTTATGTGCGTTCTTATATTCCTTTTTTGCCAGTTTTCCTGCCACTATCTTGGATACTGCCGAAGGGATTCCGTTGGTGGAAATCAATAAAATAATCGTATAGATCGTGTAAGCCGTACTGTAATAACCGTTTCCTTCATCTCCGATGATAGCCACCAGGGGACTTCGATATAAAATTCCGATGATTCTGACAATGATTCCTGCTGCCGCCAGAATACCGGCCTGCAGGATAAATCCGTCCTTTCTATTCTTTTGTCCCAAAACAAATTCTCCTTATCTTATACAAGAAAAAGCTCCAGTACAAAGACGACCACACAGCTGATTACCGATACCTGAAACAGACTTTTCCCTTTCCAGGCAAGCCCCAATGCTGCAATGAGGGCTGCCGCACCGGAGACCGGGGTCTGGGTTGCCTCCAGAATGGCTGGAAAGGTCATTACTGCAAGAGTGACGTAAGGGACATAATAGAGAAAGGAACGGACAGTTACATTCTTTATTTCCCTGCGAATCAGCGTCAGCGGCAAAACACGAATCAGATAGGTGGTCAGAGCCATAACAATAATATATACGTATACATTTCTTTCCATATTACCTTATACCTTTTCTTCTTCCTGTAGGTCTGTCTTCACCGGAAACAGCAGAGCCGCTGAAAGAGAAATAACCAGTGTCAACAGAATGATTTTCACTCCTGAGGAAATAGAAGCAAACAGGGATATCCGCTGGAAGAGAAAGCTGGCAGCAAAGCTGATGGCAATCAATACCGCAATAATTTTATTTTCCTTCGCCGGAGGCATAAAAACAGCAGCAAACATTCCATACAGAGCCACGTTTAAAGCACTGATTAAGCTAAGAGGCAGAATATTCCCCACCAATACCCCCAAAAAAGTACCCAACGCCCATCCCGGAGCAGCTATGGAAATTACCCCATAGGAATAAAACGGCTTCAACTCTCCCTCACGGGCAATGGATACTCCGAAAATCTCATCCGTTACATAAAAACCGATTAACATTCGGTGTAAAAGTCCTGTTGAGGGTTCTATTTTTTGGCTTAATGAACAGGACATCAGCAGGTATCTGGCATTGGCCACTGCTTCCATTACCATAACCTCCAAATATCCGGCCTGGGCCGCAATCAGCGTAAAGCCGATAAATTCTCCTGCAGATGCGTTGATCAGGGCACTGGTCAGGGCAGCCTGCAGGGCTGTCATACCTGCATTTTCAGCAGCTATTCCCAGGGTAAAGGATACGGCAAAATACCCTAATCCAATGGGAAGCCCATCCCGCATCCCTTCCCGAAACATTTTTCTTCTCGTTTCACTCATCTAACTTATCTTCTCCAATCCCTATTCAAAATAAAACAATTCTTACGGGATTGCAAGTTGAATCTGATACAAAAGATACTGCCGTCCCTGCTCAATTACTTTTTTCCCAAAAGTGAACCCCAGTTTTTGGCAAAGCTTCCCTGAAATTTGATTCTCCTCCTGTACCAGAGCCTGAACCGCAGTAAAACCATAGTCTCTCCTGCCGATTACCAGTGATTCCTTGCATACCTCATAGGCCAGCCCCTGATGCTGATAGGGCTTTCCGATGACAAAGCCCAGCTCAGGCTCCTCATAACCCTGCCGCAGATTAAAGCCCACTCTTCCAATGACCTTATGATCTTCTTTCCTCTCCACAATCCAGGTTCCGAATCCCCAAAAGGCATAGGCATTGTCGATATAACTGCGGATATACTCCCTCTCTTTTTCCCGGTCTTCATAGAGATTTTCCGTATACCGGCTGATGGATTCATCTGCATAAAGCTCATACAAAGCATCCAGGTCTGCTTCCTCCATTTCCCGTATGATGCATCTCTTTGTCTCTCCTATCTGCCAGGGAAGCCGGTGAAACCGCCTGTACACCCTGTCCAGATAAGAAAATTCCATCTCCTTAAGTCCCTCTGCCGCATAGGGAAACTGCAGAGTTTTTTCTTCCTGATTTTTGTCATTCAACCAGAACAGTACAGCTGTCTTCTGTAAAAGAAGCTTTTCTCCCACCGATACCATATCTGTTACAAACAGACATTCCTGAAGCAGCAGATCCTCCTTTGGCATCTCCTTCCACAGCCTGACTCCATGCTTCTCCGTCTCTGTTTCCAGCCTATCCCACTCCTTCAATTCTTCCTTCAATAAAAAAATAATATGTTTAAGCACTGCCTTTTTCTGCCTTTCTTCAGTAGTCCTTTACTTCCCGTAAAAAGTCGGGTAAAATAGGCCTTGATAAAAACCTCTTCATTTATTGTAAAACAAGAGGAAAAGAAAGGAAAGTATAATGAGCACAAATCCTATTGTAACTATTACCATGGAAGACGGTTCTGTAATGAAAGCAGAATTATATCCTGAAATTGCACCCGTTTCCGTTAATAACTTTATCAGTCTGATTCAGAAAAATTTTTATGACGGTCTGATTTTCCACCGTGTTATCCGCGGCTTTATGATTCAGGGAGGATGTCCTGACGGAACCGGTATGGGCGGACCGGGCTACAGCATCAAAGGTGAATTTGATCAGAACGGATTTTCCAATCCTTTAAAGCATACCCCGGGCGTTCTGTCTATGGCAAGAGCCATGCATCCCGATTCTGCCGGAAGCCAGTTCTTTATCATGCATAAAAATTCTCCCCATTTGGACGGTGCCTATGCAGCCTTTGGCAAAATAATTGAAGGAATGGATGTGGTTGACCGTATAGCAGAAACCGAAACAGACTATTCTGATCGTCCTCTTAAGACCCAGCGTATTCAAACAATAACTGTGGATACCTTTGATGTTGATTATCCTGAACCGAATAAGATTTAACCGATGAACGGAGCTGATTTCTCATCAGCTCCGTTCATATTTTGTTCATAATTAATTCAGGGATTTTTCATTTACATAACATTAAATATCCATTTTTACTGTTTATACTTACAGTATAGAAAAACTTCTTCATGAGATTATCCCAATTTTTATATTAATAAACTTTTTCATAATAGTGCCAGGTAAAGTAATTTACCTGGCATCCTCCCTTTTATGGACTTTTCTTTGAAGGCATTCATCCCAACAGATATACTCCCACCGGAAAAACATAGCTTAAGCTTTTCATGGCAGGTATGATTTCTTCCCAGTTAATCCAAATAGGACAAAGTAAGAGGCTCGCGGCTGTAATTGCCAGGGTACCTGCAATAAAGGAAGTTTCACTGCAAAACAGGCTGCCCACCAGCATAATCCATATACTGCTCAGCAAAAGAAGAAGCAACAGCATACCTCCTTCTCTGAGCATCCCCCTGCTTTCTCCCAACAAAAGAAGGACTGCCCAGCCTGCCAGAGCCGGTATGGTTCCTGCTGCCAGTATCTGCAGGGCTCCGAAAAAGAAGCGGTCCGGGGAAGTAAGGGCCTTATTTATGCGCCTTCCTTCATCTGTAAACTTTCTTCCCCGGGATAACAGCATCAGAAAAAAAATCAATAGTCCGGCCATCCCTCTGATAGGATGGATGTTATCAGCCGTATCTGAAGGCTCTGCCGCTTCCTTAGAGTCAAGCTTTACTACCTCCAGCTGAAAAACCTGATCGCTTTTGGCATACTTCCTTTTTCCTTCAATCAGACGTTTCGTTCTTTCCGAATCTTCTCCCTCAAACAGTATTGCCTCCTTCTGTTTCAGTATTTCCTCACTATATACTTCAAAAAAAGCGGCATAGACCGTTTCACGGGCCACCTTTTCCTTAACGGAAAAAGGCGGTGTCAGACTGAGTATCGTATTCCGGGTTTCTCCCTGCTGCAGCTTTTCTTCAAATTTTTCGGAAAACACAAAGCCACATTCCGTCCTTTTGTTTAGGATATCCCGTTTCAGCTCTTCTTCCCCGTCATATAATAAAAAGGAAAATTCACTTTCACCCTCCAATAGCTTTTGGATAATTCTTTCTCCGTATTCTCCCCCCGATTTCACCAGGCCAATCTGCAGATTATTCCCCTCAGGAAGCTCCATTGCCGAAAGCAAAAACAATAAAAGCAGCATTCCTCCCAGCTGTATCCAGAAGGAAAGCCTGCTTAAATATAGTTTTAACCAGAGAAAATACCAGTTAATGTATTTTTTCATAGGCGAAGGCCCCCAATCCTGCTGTAACCAATGCTCCTGCCAGGGTCAACAGTCCATATTTGACTATACTTCCTCCAAAGAGCAGATTCTGCAGATAATTTTTCCAATAGTATAACGGCAAAAAACTGCCTGCTCTTTCTACCTGCAAGGGAAAGCAGGAGGCCGGAAGCAGCAGTCCACAGCAAAAAATCATACACAGATTAATTCCCAGAATCAGTGCTGCAGACTGCAGAGTTTTTCCTCCCAGCGAAAAGAAAAGATGGAAGTAAGCCGCTATGGCAAAGCATAGAACCATCATGCCAGGAAGACTTCTCCATTCCCACCTCATCCATTCCTGTCCCATCATCCCTGTAAGAATTACGGAGGCCAGATAAAAGATTCCTGCAAGCATCCATAAAACCAGGGTCATGGTGAGGATTTTAATCAGAGAAATTTTTTTCGGATTTAAGCCGTACATTACCAGCTTCTTTTCCAGTGCACGGCTATTGGGTCGATAGAGAAAGCCGAACAGAAGTCCGCTCATCAATAGAAGCACCAGAAGCAGCGTAAGATAATAGTATTCCTTTATTTCCAATTCTCCCAAGGCAGACAAGACGGTTTCATCAAAAATACGTCCCCGCTTTAACAGCTCCAGGGCATACTCCCTGGCCAGATAATCCCCCATGGAGGCCCTGTCCATTTTTGTCCTTTCTCCCTCTGCCACTTCTAAAGCCGCATATACACCCGCTTCCGAATTTTGCAGGAAGGATACTGCCTGTAAAAAAAGCTCCTTGAAAATTCTGGTATTCAGGTTGGTATTCTCAGGCAGGTAAAGGGTAGCCGGTGTATTTATCCCGCTGTATACATCCTCATAAAAGTTTTCCGGTATCAGGATAATGACATCCATCTCACCGGCTCCCAGCCCTTCCCATGCCTGACTTTCCGAAAGATAGTGAAATTCGCAGATACCTGCCACACTTTCCATGGCTTTCGCAAAATCGACTGCCTGCTTTACCAGCTCCTCTTCCTTTGGAATCACGACAGCTGCCTGAACCTTGTTAAAGGCTCCTGACTGCTGAAAAAAGAAGCTTACTGCTGCCACCCCCGCAGTCATAAAAATAGTCAGTAAAGCAATCCCTGCCGCCGCTTTTCCCAAAACCTTTATGCTTTTTTTCCATTCCAAAATAAAATAGGTCCAAAATAGTTTCATCGTTTAAAACAGTGATGTCTGTTTCAGCATAAGGTAGAGCATCATCAGGTCACTATCCGAGGTACTGGTAAGGTCAAATTCCTCACCGGATATCTCTTCCATTTCTGCTCCGGCCTTAACATAATAAGAAAAATTAATGTTATAGGGAATATAGCTGCTGGAAAATTCGTCTGCAGTAATCTTAAATTCCTTTTCGGAAAACTGCATTATTCCCCTGACCGACAAAAGAGGAATGTAGTATTCAATGGACAAATCATATTTTCCGCTGTCTCCATCATAGGAAAAGACTGCAACCTTCACCCCCTCATTTTCAACTATAAGCTTCTCTGTATTTCCTTCAACGATGCTTTCCAGCTTAAGCAGACTCTTCTCATTGTCCATAAGCTCCATGCTCAGGGCATTTTCATTATCCTGACCAAACAGAATCCGGGCAGTATCGGTTCCATCCTCCAATACCACTGCTGCCAGCCGCTTTTCACCGATATAGACAGTAATATTCAGTTGATCGCTTTCTTCTATATTCTTATAAATTTCTTCAAAGGGATCTTTGTAGTATTCTTCATATTTTGACCAATAATCCAAATCATCCGTGCGATAAAGCTCTTCCACCTTTTTCAGCAGAGTTCGCATATTTTCTCCGGAATAAACCGTCTGATAGCCCTGGCACTCTACCTTTTTTCCCCGAATTTCATAGGTGGCCTTATCTACTTTTGTAAACTCCATCGCCATATATTCTTCCAGGAAAAGCTTTTTCAGCTCTTCACTGACAGCTTTTTTCTTTTCCAGGGCTTCTGCCCGTTTCTCTCCCAGAAGATTGTCTGTAATCAGTACCAAAGACTCATCCAGGGTTTCCAGCTCTTCCTCAGATGCGTAATCCTGTAAAAATCCGGTTTTGGGTTCTCTGAAATTGTAGGTAAAAATAACATCCTCCAATTCGCTAAGCTGTACTTCCAGCTTCTCTTCCGTAAGATTGGCACGGCCCTCAATTTGAGGAATATCTTCCAAATCAGCCTCAGCCCACAGTTGGATCATCTCCAAATTTCCCTTTATCTCAAAGGCTGCCATCTGGTCATCCAGGCCCATATTCATTCCTACGGTATAGCCTTCCTCCTGGGAAAACTTAAATACTTTCATCGCCTCCAGAAGCGGCGACTTATGGGAAAAAGTATTTTTTATTGCCTCATTAATTCTTTTTTGAGGAGAAGCGCTCCCCAAAGTAATTCCTGCTGCTGCAACCACAACAATAAGCACCACTGCAATGGCCGCAAATATCCATCCCTTTTTCTTTCCCGACGGTTCCGGCTGTACTGTTTCCGTTACCTCCGTTGTTGTTGCTGTGATTTCATCCTGCATCTGATCGTTTATTTCACTCATCTATTCTCCTCCTTGAGTCTCCCCTTTTCCATTAGCAGACATTTATCCGCCCAGGAAATTTCCTTTTCATCATGGGTGGCCATAACGATGATTCCTCCCCCATTCCGGTATTCCTCCATCCACTCCCGGATGCTGTCACGATAATAATAATCCAGGGCTGCCGTTGGTTCATCTAAAAGGAGAATCGGGGGAGCATGGAACAGGGCACAGGCAATTGCCAGTCTTCTTTTCATTCCTCCGGACAGCTTTTCTACCGGAGTCTTTAACAGCTCCCTCAGCTCAAACCGGGAGATAATTTCCTGGGTTTTTGACTCCTTTTCTCCTCCCCATAATCTAATATTATCTCTGACGGAAAGCTCTTCCATCAGAGGATTCTCCTGGGGAACATAGCCACAGAAGCTTTTGAAGGCCCTCCGGTTCTCACTCACCGGATGACCGAAGTAAGAAATACTTCCTCCATCAGCCTTTTCAATCCCTGCTAAAACCTGGAGCAATGTGGATTTTCCACAGCCGTTTCTTCCTACTATGGCTGCCGCTTCACCTGCACAGACACGGAAGCTTATTTCC
>JBJELS010000058.1:0-3394 GCA_051879275.1 Lachnospiraceae bacterium | reverse complement strand
GGATAGTATCCATCATACCCGGCATGGAAGCACGGGCACCGGAACGAACGGAAACCAGAAGCGGATTGCTGACATCCCCAAACTTTTTGCCTACAATTTCTTCCATTTTCCCTATGTACTCATAGATTTGTGCCATGATTTCATCATTAATCTGACGACCGTCATTGTAATATTGGGTACAGGCTTCGGTACTGATGGTAAAGCCTTGGGGAACAGGCATGCCGGCATTGGTCATTTCTGCCAGATTAGCACCCTTTCCCCCCAGAATCTCACGCATATCCTTGTTACCTTCGGTAAAAAGGTACAGGTATTTCTTGCTCATTGGACGTTACCTCCTCGTATACATTTTTTATGTACAACATTATAGCAAAAAGCGACTGGAAATACTAGGAAAAAAGGGAAAGGAAGAGGAAGAATTTTCACTTATTTTTCGGATTTAAAGTTTCTTCATTGAAAGAAAAAGAAAAAAGTGATAGATTAAAAAGGAACAGATAAGTGGGATGAAGAGAAGGGAATAAGGAACAAAAGGGAAAAAGTATGGCTGGTTTACAGAAATTTAAGGTAGAATGGCATCCTCGGTACGAATTGGGAATGGAGGAAATAGATCGGGAACATAAGAAGCTTTTTTCCATTATCCATAAGGTCATGGAGCTGGCAGAAAATGGAGAGGACAGAAGGGCAAAGTATGCCTGCCGTGAGGGCGTAAAATTTTTTAGAAATTATACCCTGGGCCATTTTGACCACGAAGAGAAATTTATGGAATCCTTAAATTACAGCGGATATGAACGGCATAAAAAGATCCATGATGACTTAAAGAATAATCTGCTTCCTTCTATGGTAAAAGAGCTGGAGGAAAATGATTACAGTATGGATACGGTGCGGCATTTTCTGGGTATATGTGTGGCCTGGCTGACTACTCACATCATGGGAGAGGATCAGGCAATTATGAACCGTCAGATAAACAACCATATCCAGCTGGAAATCAGCAGTCAGGAAGCGGGATTGGAAAAATTACTGCAGGCCTTGCTCCAGCAAATGTATGACTTGGAAATGGAGCCTATCAGCAAACAATACACAGGCTGGGATTTTGGGAAAGCCATTTTTCATGAGCTTACCTTTATTGATGAAAAAAAGGAAGTAACACGGATTATTTTTACCGTAGAAGAAAAATTGATTTTCTCCCTGGCCTCCCAACGGCTGGGAGGAGAGGTTAAGAAGATTGACAGCTTTGTTTCAGGCGTAATTAAAGAGGTCTTTCTTGCCCTGGCCAATAGAATCAGCTTTCATATGGGAATGAATGGAGAATATAAGAGCCGCAGCGGCATCATGCTGAGTACCGATGAGATTCAGGAAATTTTTCAGCATAGGACGATTTTATACAGTACCCTGTTTAAAAGCAGTATAGGACATTTCGCCTGCAGTATTTATAAGCGATAGAAGGACAAATATGGATTTATTTGAATATATGCGTCAAAGCAATCAGGAAAAGGAAGCACCACTGGCAGCAAGATTACGTCCCTCCTGCCTGGAGGAAGTGGTGGGACAGCAGCATATCATCGGTCGGAATAAATTGTTGTATAGAGCAATCAAGGCAGATAAAATCAGCTCTCTGATCTTTTATGGGCCGCCGGGAACCGGAAAGACTACCCTTGCCAGGGTAATTGCAGGAGCGACAAAGGCTGAGTTTGTACAGATCAATGCCACGGTGGCCGGAAAAAAGGATATGGAAGAGGTGATTGCAAAAGCAAAGGAAAACCGGGGAATGTACGGAAAAAAAACCACCCTGTTTATTGACGAAATCCACCGTTTCAATAAAGGTCAACAGGATTATCTGCTTCCCTTTGTAGAAGACGGAACTATCATTTTGATTGGTGCCACTACGGAAAATCCCTTTTTTGAGGTAAATGGTGCATTGATTTCCCGCTCCATTATCTTCCAGCTTAAGCCCCTGGAAAAGGAGGACATCCGGGAGCTGATTCGGCGTGGGGTATACGATGAAGAAAAAGGAATGGGAGCCTATCATGCGGTTATAGATGAAGAGGCACTGGATTTTCTTGCGGATATGGCGGGGGGAGATGCCAGACAGGCACTCAATGCGGTAGAGCTGGGAATTTTGACTACACCTGCCTCTTCGGATGGAAGGATTCACCTGACTTTGGAAGTGGCCTCCGAATGTATTCAGAAACGGATTCTCAAATATGATAAGGGTGGAGATAATCATTATGACACCATATCTGCCTTTATTAAAAGCATGCGGGGATCAGATCCGGATGCAGCCCTTTATTATCTGGCAAAAATGCTGTATGCGGGAGAGAGTGTCACCTTTATTGCCAGACGGATTATGATTTGTGCCTCAGAGGATGTAGGCAATGCCGATCCCCAGGCCCTTCAGGTAGCTGTGGCTGCTTCTTTGGCTGTGGAGCGGATAGGTATGCCGGAAGCCCAGATTATTCTTGCACAGGCAGCCAGCTATGTGGCAACGGCACCCAAAAGCAATTCGGCCTTGGGAATTTTTGATGCCATGAGTGAGGTAAAGCGATCCGGCAATTTGAAAATCCCCGGCCATTTGCAGGATTCCCATTATAAGGGAGCAGCGAAGCTAGGACATGGAATTGGCTATAAATATGCCCACGATTACAAAAATCATTATGTCAAACAGCAGTATCTTCCCTATGAACTGTCAGGGAAGGAATTTTACCGCCCTGACGGAAATGGCTATGAAGCGAAAATCAGGGCACACATGAAGCGGATAAGGGAAGAAGCTGAATGAATAAAAAAGAGGTTGCCAAAGATATGCAGGCATATCTTTGGCAACCTCTTTTTTAAAATAACAGTCTGGTCAGAGTTTCATAGACCTCCTGGTTTTTTTTATTCCAATTATTGCAGATGGAGTCTGCCAGTTCGGCAGTAGGAACGGAAAGTCTGATTTCCACAAGGGTAGTATCCCGGTCCTTGGCAGATAGCAGCGTCTCGAATTCCCCAATGGTGGTTTTATAATAATTAGAGGTGACGGATACCTGGTCACGGAGCCTCAAAGAGTGTTCCTTTAAGTAGGCGTCTGCATCCTGCTTGATGGCATTACTGATACGGTTTTCAAAATAGCCCAGGGTATTTTTCCCTTCTTCCGTAATGGAAAGCACTGTTCGATTCAAGGTGCTTTTCGTTTCTACCAGTCCGTTTTCCGCCAGCTGACTAAGTGCCTGCTGTAAAGTAAGATAATTGGTGTAGCCCTGCTCCAGAATAAATTCACTGATCTGTGCCTGGGTTAGGGAAAAATCCACCCGGTTCAAAAGATAGAGTACAATCAGCTTATACAGCTCCATAGAATCGCGATTAGTAGAAAAATCCATTCTTCCGTCCCTCCTTTCTTCTTTCTTTTAGTCCTCATCCTTCT
>JBJELS010000057.1:0-3429 GCA_051879275.1 Lachnospiraceae bacterium | reverse complement strand
CAGACCGTGAATTTTCTTCATATGATCGAATATATTCAAAGCGATATTCTCCAGGGTTTCGCTTCTCTTTTTATTTCCCATATATCGTTTACTGATATGAAGAGCACAGGCAATAATATCCTGTTCAAAATTATGTGCTTCTTTGATCAGGCCCTTTTTCTGCCCATATTCATATCCGATTCCGTCACACAGCACTACTCCCGGCGACCAGAGCTGGTCGGCCCCCATCACCTTCATGCAGCGTCTGATAATCACTCCTGAAATAAAAATCAGCTCCATGCTTTCCTCCGTCACCCCATAGCGACGGGACAGGTCTGTAAAGGAGTTTTGCCGTGCAAGCAGCAGATGCTCATTAAACTCCTCCAGGCTTAAATGTGCCGTATTCTTTCCTTCCTTCTCGTATTTCTGCATCAGAGTGGAAACGTAATCATCCACCACTACAATATTTTCAATTACTCTGTCCTTAAGGTACATTTTTTTAAATACCGCCAGCTGAGTGCCGATCATCTCATCCAGAAGACTTTCATATCTGCTGTTATTGCTGGCCAGATGACGGATTTTTTCCTGAAGCCTTAATACCCCCAGTCTGAGATTCTGGGTGGCCACAAGGGTATCCCGGTCAAAAAGCGAAATCTGTATGCTTCCTCCCCCAATATCCAAAATGGCAGTACCCTTCTCGATGATCCGGTTAAATTCATTTCCCTTTGAAGCAATCGCCTTATAATTTAAAAACCTCTGCTCGGAATTGCTTAATACTTCTATGCGTATTCCCGTTCTCTGCTCAATCTGATCCAGCAGAATCATCGTATTCTCTGTCTCCCTGATCGCACTGGTGCCATAGGCCTTATATCCGTCTACTCCATAGCCTTCCATGACTTCCTTAAAAGAATTTAAGATCTGGCAAAGCTCATTCACCTTTTCCTTGCTGATTTTCCCCTCTGCAAAGGTTTCGCTGCCCAAATCCATTCTATGACGAAGAATATCCACTTCCTTCATTCCGGTTTTTGCTGAAAACTCAAAGATTTTACAGGTGATCTCAAAGCTTCCCACATCAATAGCTGCAAATAATTTCAGCTTCATTTCCTATCTTCTCCTTTCTCATCTGCCTTCTGCAGACCTAAAAGATAATCGATGAACTGTTGGGCGCATCTTCCGGACAGGCCTCCATGGGCCAGCTCCCACTTATTGGCCTCTGCCAAAAGCTGTTGCTCCTCCATGTCCACGGCATGCCGCTGCGCCAGTGCAGAAACAATACCCTGAAATTCTTTCTTGTCCGGTGCACCAAAGAATATGGTTACGCCAAATCTTGCCACTAAGGAAAGCTTTTCCTGTACTGTATCTCCGGCATGCAGATCATCCCGCCTATCCTCTTTATCGGAGAATTTCTCCCGTACCAGATGCCGCCTGTTGGAAGTAGCATAAATCAGCACATTGTCCGGCTTTTTTTCCAATCCACCTTCAATGACTGCCTTAAGGTATTTATACTCTATCTCGAAATCCTCAAAGCTTAAATCATCCATATAAATAATAAACTTATAATTACGATTTTTGATCTGTGCAATAATGTCATTCAGCGCGGTGAACTGATGCTTATAGATTTCAATAATTCTCAGTCCCCGGTCATAGTATTGATTGGCAATCGCCTTAATGCTGGAGGATTTACCCGTTCCCGCATCTCCGTAAAGCAGACAGTTATTGGCTTTTCTGCCGCAGACAAAGGCTTCCGTATTGTCAATCAGCTTCCTTTTAGGAATTTCATAGCCTATCAAATCGTCCAGATGTACATGTGCAATATTTAAAATAGGAACAATTTCCGTTCTTCCCTTCCCCTCTTCCACACGAAAGGCCTTATGCAGTCCGAACTTTCCTACTCCATATTCCCTGTAAAAATCGGTAAGTGTCTTTTTCATTTCCTCCGGTGAGGTGTTCTCCTTGAATTTTCCTGCCAAGGTACATATCCTGTCTCGTATTCGGCTGTTATATACCTTACTCTCCCGGCTGCCGGTATAATAATTTTCCACCAGCCCATATTCCTCTACTCCCAGCTCCTTCATCACCGGAGCAAAATCAAAATCAAAAAACTCCTTGAAAATGCTAATATCGTGAAGCACTGCCCCATTAATGGTTCCTTCTACCTCTCCCCGGATTTCACAGCTTAAGCTGTAGCTGTTTTCATGATTAACCAAAAGATTGGTAAGATAGCAATGCCATAGATTTCCGCCAAAGCCGTAACGTCCTGCCATTTCCAATAAATGATGAATGCAGCTGTAGCCTAATGCCTTCAGCTTAACCTTATCAGAAAGCGAGCCCGAAGCGTTCTCCATCAGGCAAACCATATCCTCCAACAGCTGTCCCTCTTCAAAGTCTCTGAATATTATTAATTCCTGCCTGCGCATTTTTTTCTCCTTTATCCTCTGATGCAAATGTCCATACCTTAGTAATTTCCTAAAATCTTCATATTAGTGGTTTCTTCTCTAAGTCCTCTTAGGGCATTTCTCACTCCGCTGTCCCTAAGATTACCGTCAAAATCAATAAAAAAGCGATACTCAAAGCTTCTTTCCTGAATAGGTCTGGATTCAATCTTGGTCAAATTCAGATTATTATAAATAAAATGGGAAAGAATATGGTAAAGGGAGCCGCTTTCATGAGGAATTTCAAAGCAAAGGCTGACCTTCCCTGCATTTTGATGGAAAATTTTCCGATTGGTTACCACAATGAAACGGGTACAGTTGTTCTGCGCCTGATTCACTCCCTGCTTTAATACCTCAAGTCCATAAATCTCCCCTGCACGCCGGCTGGCAATGGCAGCCTGATTTTTCCTTCCTTCTTCCTTTACCTTTCTGGCAGCAAAAGCATTATTAAGAAGGCTGACCTGTTTCCATAGGGGATGCTGCCTTAAAAATCCGTCACTTTGCATCAGGGATTGGGGATGGGAAAAAACGGTATCGATCTCCTCCAGCTTTGTCCCCGGCATTCCCAGCAGGCAGTGTTCGATTTTGACTATCTGTTCTCCCACGATATAATGCTCAAACTCCACCAGCAAATCATAGATTTCACTGACGATTCCTGCTGTGGAATTTTCAATTGGAAGCACCGCATAATCAGCACTGCCCTCCTCTAAAGCACACATGGCCTGTCGAAAGGTCTCTACAGAAAAGCTGCTTATTTCTTTCCCAAAAAAGGACTCCATTGCCTCCTGGGAATAGGAACCCGGTGCTCCCTGAAAAACCACCTGCGTATCCTTCCCTGTCAAAGCCTCCACTGCCTCAAAGGGAAGCCTCAATGCCCTTGCATTTGAAGAAAGCTTACGATACTGCAGCTTACGGCTGACAGACATGATTTGCTCAAACAGCTCTCTTATGGCTTTTTCATTAAATTCATTGTCTGCCAGAACACTGACACTCTGGATTTTTGCTTCCTCCCGTTCTC
>JBJELS010000056.1:0-3449 GCA_051879275.1 Lachnospiraceae bacterium | reverse complement strand
GTATGCTGTTTACCATTTTGGGAGCCTTTCTTACCTTTGCCATTCATTATTTCGCCTACGGAATGATGGCTGCAGGTATAGGCTATTATGTCAGTACCTATTATGTGAATATGTCAATTTTTCTTGCTTATGCGGCTACCTTCCCCCAGATGCAGGTAGTCATCTTTTTGCTGATTTTTCCCATCCCTATTCGGGTAAAATGGCTGGGCATTATTTATGGAGCCATGCTGGTCATTTCGGCTCTGCAAAGCAATATGGTAGGGCGGATTATGATTTTGGCCTCTCTGCTGAACTTTATCCTGTTTTTCCTTGCCTCCAGGAATCGGATGTATGCTTCGCCTAAGGAGATTCATCGACGGCAGGTATACCGGCAGCAGGTAAAAAAGGCACAGCCTATTACCAAGCATAAATGTGCTATTTGCGGAAGAACGGATGAATCCAATCCCGAGCTGGAGTTTCGATTCTGCTCCAAATGTGACGGAAATTATGAATATTGTCAGGATCATTTGTTTACCCATGAACATGTGAAATCGCATTAGAAACTCATAAGAAAGAGGAAAAAATGGATCAGGAAAAAGTATTTGCCAAAACGCTGGAGGAGATCCGTGCCCTGGCTAAGCTTCAGGGAAACAGGATAGAAAGTATACAGGTAGAGGAAGCCTTTAAAGCCATAGGAATCTGTCGGGAACAGTTAGAGCCGGTTTATGAGTATTTGCAAAGTAAGCATATCGGAATCGATGAAGAGGCACAGGAAATAGAGATGGACCGGGAGGACAGTCATTATCTGGATGAGTATCTTAAATCGCTGGGGCAGCTTCCGATGCTGAATGAAGGAGAAAAGAGAGCTTTTATTATGGCGGCAATGGCCGGAGAAGAGGAGGCTAAGGGCAAAATTTTGCAGGCCTTTCTTCCCCAGGTGGTAGATATTGCCAGACTTTACAGCGGACAGGGGATTTTTCTGGAAGATCTGATCGGGGAGGGAAATCTGGCTCTGGCACAGGGGATAGAGATGCTGGGATGTCTGGAGGAACCCGGAGAAGCAGAAGGGATGCTTGGAAAAATGATTATGGACGCTATGGAGGAGGCTGTGGAGCTAAACAGCCGAATAAAGCAGGCGGATCAGGGTATTGCAGATAAGATTAACCGGGTATCGGAGCTGGCCGGTGAACTGGCTGAAAGCTTAAGAAGAAAGGTCACTATTTCAGAGCTGGCAGAAGAAACGGTTCTTACCGTGGAGGAAATTCATGAGGCACTGCGGTTAAGCGGAAACAGGATTGAACATATTGAAGGATAGGGAAGAAGACGAAGGATAGTGGAAAATCAGGATTTTAAATATGTGTGCCAGGATATGACCAATCTGTATATCGGGGCCAGATATACCTATGGAGAACTAATGAATCTGGATGAAATACCCTTTAAGCTGAAAACAATTCTGTCCCACTATATGCTGAAGGAAGTGGCAGAGGAGACAAAAATAGAAGACCATATTTTTTACCTGGATAAAAACAGCCTTTCTTTTCTGGTGTATAGCCAGATGAAGGCAAAATTTCTTCTTTCTGTCTGGCAGGAGAAGGAAGGCAGAAGACCGGCAGGATACAGGCGCAGAACCTGTCGCATAGAAGAAATAGTTGACAGCAGCGAATTGAAAGAAAAAATGCATCAGATCATCGTAGAAGAGGTACATATTACCAAGCTGGGACTGATGAAGGTCAGCTGATAAGGGTAGATGTATTTAAGCTATTGTTGTGGAGAATAAGGAGAGATTAATGAGAAAGACTGAGGCTTATGAAATAATTGAAGAAAGAGAAATAAAGGAGCTTCGCAGCAGGGCCTGTTTATGCCGCCATAAAAAGACCAATGCCAGAGTTATCCTTATGGAGAATCAGGATGAAAATAAAGTGTTTTATATCGGCTTTCGTACCACTCCCGAGGAAAGTACGGGAGTTTCTCATATTTTAGAGCATTCCGTACTGTGCGGCTCAAAGCATTTTCCGGTGAAGGATCCGTTTATCGAATTGGCAAAGGGCTCTCTGAATACCTTTTTAAATGCCATGACCTATCCGGATAAAACCGTATATCCTGTGGCCAGCTGTAATGACAAGGATTTTCAGAATCTGATGCATGTTTATCTGGATGCGGTGTTTTATCCCAATATTTATCAGCATGATCTTACCTTTAAGCAGGAGGGATGGCATTATGAGATGGAGGAAGAAAACAGTCCTCTTACCATCAATGGTGTGGTTTATAATGAAATGAAGGGGGCTTTTTCTTCCCCGGATGACGTTTTGGAAAGAGAAATTTTAAATTCCCTTTTTCCGGATAATACCTATCGGGAGGAGTCCGGTGGGGATCCGGAGGTTATTCCCCAGCTGACCCATGAGCATTTTAAGGAGATACATCAAACCTATTACCATCCCTCCAACAGCTATATCTATTTATACGGAAATATGGATATGGAGGAAAAGCTGGAATTTCTGGACAGAGAATATCTGTCCCATTTTGAAGCCCTTCAGGTGGACTCGGATATTACCCTTCAAAAGCCCTTTGCCCAACCCCTTTATCTGAAGAAGCAGTTTTCTGTGGCTGATAAGGAGGATTTGGCTGAAAATACCTATTTAAGCTACAATACAGCCATGAAAACCAATTTGAACCCCATACATTATCTGGCGTTCAAGATTTTAGACTATGCCATTTGCTCATCCCCGGCAGCCCCTTTGAAAAAGGCCCTGTTGGATGCAGGCATAGGAAAGGATGTATACAGCTTTTATGACAGCGGAGTAAAGCAGCCTTATTTCAGCATTATTGCCAAAAATGCAGAAGGCAGGCAGCAGGAGGAATTTGTTTCCCTGATTGAAAACACCTTAAAAAAGCTTTGCAGGGAGGGAATCAATAAGGAATCTCTGAAGGCCGCATTAAATTATTATGAATTTAAGTATAGAGAGGGAGATTTCGGCTCCTATCCCCCAGGTCTGATGTATGGACTCCAGATTCTGGACAGCTGGCTTTATGATGATAGTAAGCCCTTCATTCATGTGGCAGCAAATGAAACCTTTAAGGAGCTGAGAGAAAAGCTGGATACAGATTATTTTGAAGAATTGATCCGGGAATTTTTACTGGAAAATACCCATAAAACCATATTAATGGTGGAGCCGGTGGTGAATCTGGCCGGACGGAAGGAAGAAGAACTGAAGGAAGCCCTGAAACAGAAAAAAGCTTCTTTATCGAAAGAGGAAGTACAGGAGATTATTCAAAAAACAAAGGAGCTCAGAGCCTTTCAGGAGAAGGAGAATACGCAGGAAGAGCTTGCCTGTATTCCGCTTTTGGAGAGAAAGGATATTAAGAAAGAAGCAGAGCCCCTCTGCAATGAGGTAAGGAAAATCGGCAGCTGTACTAGTCTGTATCATCCGGTGTATACCAACGGAATCGGGTATTTCAGGCTGCTCTTTGAG
>JBJELS010000055.1:0-3477 GCA_051879275.1 Lachnospiraceae bacterium | reverse complement strand
ATGTTTTCTTCCGTAGGCTCTATACCTTCAAGGGGAAGCGCGATTACGCTGTCATCGATAACATCCAGGGATACATAACCAATGGCACCGGGAGTAGAGGCCACCTTAGCCATAACTGCTCCGGTAGAATCCAGCTCATTGGCATAGCTGCAGATATTTTCCACCTCCAGAAGCTCCTCAAAGGCTCCCCTTGTACCACTTCCGGCTTCACGGCCCACTACTACGATCACTCCCTCTGTACCGCCTACTTCACTCCAGTTTTTTACCTTACCGGTGTAAATATCGATCAGCTGCTGCCTGGTCAGGCCGGGGACGGTATTGGCCGAATCTACAATTACTGCAATCCCGTCAATTGCCACGATATTCTCTACTGCACCGGCTTCCTTTTCACTATCCTTCAAATTACGGGAGGAGTTTCCGATATCTACGGTTCCGGCCAATACTGCCTCAATTCCCGCTGAAGAACCGGTAAACTCTGCATTCACAGTTACCCCCGGATATTTGGCCATAAAGGATTCTGCTGCTGCATTTGCCAGCTTCTCCATAGATGTGGAGCCTGCCATAATCAGACTTCCCTGCAAATCCACAGCTTCGGTTGCTGTATTCGCTGTTTCTGCTCCCTCTGCTTCAGAAACTGCTGCCTGTCCCTCCTGCGCCTGATTTCCTCCACATCCCACTAAGGTTCCTGCTGCCAGAATCGCAGCTGCCAAAATTCCCGTTGCTTTGCTAAGCTTCAATTTTTTCATAAAAAAACCTCCTGTACTATCTTATGTTTACAACAGGTAAGATAGCACAGAAGGTGATTTGCTGAAATCAGTAACAGGTAATTCTTTGGTAAAAGAAAAGGGAGATAAATTTTACATAAGTAAAGACCAATCAGTGGCTTTAACTGCCCTTTTCCATCAATTAAATTTGAAAAAGCGCTGACACAGCTTATAGCTTTCCACTGAAATTCTGCGTCCCCCTTTTCCGGGAAGATTCATGGTATTTCCCAAAAGACCGTAACGAAGGCGGAAAAAGATTTTTATATCCCGCTTTTTCAGATATTCCCACAGCTCTCTCTTTTTTTCCAGACTTTCTTCCGTATTTGCCCGGATTAGAATAATCGAGGAAATGGTGGTAATAATATCCAGATAATTCAGCATATATCGTCTGCATTTGGAGCTTGCATTGATCACTCCCTTATTTTCACACATATATTCCATCATCAGCTTATTGACCTTAATCTGCTGGTCCACTCTGCCGATCATTACCTTCTCATTCACCGACTGATCCTCTCTGCCAATATAATAACGGTAAAAATTCACATCCATATAATACATCTTTTTTACATAGGGAAGGGGTTCAAAAACAAAGAGATTATCCACATAGAAGGTATGCTCCGGAAGCTTCATCCCACATTCCCGCAGCAGGGTAGTCCGATAAATTACCGAATGCATCAGAATATACTGTCCGGGCCTGAAATGTCCCACATCCTTCCAGGTGAAGACTCTCTCCTCGGGCAGAGCATGCTTATAGCGCATTACTTTTCCCTTTCCGGCACCTTCCTTTTCGTAAACAAAATTACTGATCAGCATATCGATCATCTGTGCCGAACGGGTCAGTTCCCTCAGCTTCTTCAAAATGGCATCGTAAGCATCTTCCTTAACCCAGTCATCACTGTCTACCACCTTGAAAAAAAGTCCTGATGCATACTTAAGTCCGGTATTTACTGCAGAGCCATGTCCCCCATTTGGTTTATGTATAGCCCGGACAATGGAGGGGTATTTTGCAGCAAACCCTTCTGCTATTTCTTCCGTATTATCTGTGGAACCGTCATTGACAATCAGAATTTCCACATCCTCTCCGCCTTTCAGCAGAGACTCCACACACTTACGCATATAGTTCTGAGAATTGTAGCAGGGAACTGCTATCGTTAATAATTTCATTTTCCTTTTTTTCCTCCGTGTTTAATCTCCAGATACTCTGCATAAGCAGCAAAGGCTGAAGGAAGAGGATAGTTCTTTTCTGCCTCTTTTGCCGTTACGAATATCCACTCTTCCTCTTCTGCCTTTTTTCCCCTGGGTGCAAGTTCATCCACTCGAATGGCAAAGCCTATCATATCCCATTCCCGATGGCTGAAAATATGTCTGGCGGAAGGAAGCTTTTTTATTTGCAGGGCAGTCAGCCCCATTGCCTCCAGATAAGCCAGTATCCTTTTCTTCGTCTGATGCCCCTCCATACTGGGAAATTCATACATTCCTGCCAGCAATCCTTTATCCGGCCGTTTATGAAGCACCCAGCGGTTTCCATCCTGAATAATTAAAATCGTCTTTTCTTCTATGGTTCTTGCCTGTCTGGGCGCTTTCCTGGGAAATTCCTCCTCCCGGCCTGCCTGATGGGCCAGACAGAAGCTATTCCACGGGCATTCCTCACATTTGGGACTTCCCTTAGGAATACATATGGTAGCTCCCAGCTCCATCAATGCCTGGTTAAAATCCCCGGGACGCTGCGTCCACATGGCCTCCCTAAGCTTTTCCTCAGTAAGAACTCTGGTTTCCGGTTTGCTGATGTCTTTTTCGCTCATGGTCAGGCGACTTAATACTCTCAGAACATTTCCATCCACTGCCGACACTCTTTCCCCGAAGGCAATGGAGGCAATAGCTCCTGCGGTATAACTGCCGATCCCCGGCAGCTTAAGCAGCTGCTCATAGGTTTCGGGCATTTTCCCCCCGTACTCCTCCATGATGGTGATGGCTGCCTTTTTTAAGTTACGGGCACGGTTATAGTAGCCCAAGCCTTCCCATAGCTTTAACAGCCTTTCCTCTTCCACAAGGCTCAGAGCCTCTATATCCGGCAAGGCCTCAAGAAAACGCTGATAATAGGACTTTACCGCCTCTACCCGTGTCTGCTGCAGCATAATTTCAGAAATCCACACCCGGTAAGCATCCGGATTATTGCGCCAGGGCAGGTTCCGGTGTCCTCTGTCATACCATTCCAGTAAAGGGGCTGCAATCCTGTGATAAAGCTGATCATAATAAAGAAAGACAGGTACCGGCTGATGAATGAGCATTTTCTCCGGTGTTACCTTCGTATCTACAGCAATTACCTTTACTCCTGCTTTCCTTGCCCTACGCAGACTCTCGCCAAAGGCCGGATGGGTCAGGTCGTTGGGAATCAGAAAATCCACATCCTCCATCTGAATGACGAAAAGAACACAGCATTCATAGCCCTCCTTTTTTGCCCGAATCAGCTCCTCCACATGCTTTACTGCCCTGTGGGAGGGTGCATCGGGAAAGGCCGCTATATTATCCTCCTCCAGAGTAACCCCCTTAACCTCAATTAATATCCTGCGGTTTGCTCCGACAACCAGAAAATCGAAACGGGAGTCCCCATAGGTATATTCGGGCCGTACCTGCAGAGCATCCGAAAAACAGCCGTCTGCTCCCGCCAAAAGCCATTCTTTAACAGCCATATTGGGAGCCTGGGAATCCATAT
>JBJELS010000054.1:0-3485 GCA_051879275.1 Lachnospiraceae bacterium | reverse complement strand
ATAGACAGTATATCACATGCGAAAAGATATAGCCACTTAATTATTTTTCACTGTAATAGTCTGCCAACAGCTTCTTCTCCTCTGTGGAAATATCACTGGAGGGGGCATAGATGAGGACTGCATCCGCTTCCTCCGGTATAGAGTCTGTTTTCAATAAAGAAAAGGAGACCGTTTCGATATTCTCTTTTTCAATTTGCTTGGCAAAGCTTTCCGGCAGCTCTCCTTCTCCATGTCCCTCCAGTACATAGAGCAGAGGCTGCTCTTCATTAACCACATAATCAATGGCCGAAGTAATCGCTCCTTCTCCATCAAAGGAGGTGTCCATAGAATAGGTAGACATATTTGCCTCTGTCAGATAAATATCGTTGTAGCTGATAAACCGACTTCTGTCTCCACATTCCACAATCAGACTATTGTTTGGAACATCCTCTGAGGTATACTGAGCCGCAAACGTAGGAAAAACATCCGGATTCTTTTTTACCACTTTAATATGCTGGGAAAGACTTTCATATTTAGCCAGAAGATTTTCAATAATGGAATCCTCCGCATCTGACTGTACAATCCAGTAAATCACCACATCCTCTTCCAAAGCATTCACCACTACTTTGGTATTGCTGGTAATGGAATAGAGCTTAGTAGAGCTGATGTCCGCTCTGGTCAAGGTAGCCGGCAGAGCAGAAACCAGGACATTGACTGCGATAAGGATTGCCAATACAATGGCTGTAACTGCCAAAGAGTAGGAGCCTCCCTTGAAGGCAAGTCTGCTCCTGTCTTCCTTACTCTTTCCTTTTAACTTTTCCAAAATATCAGACGGCTTCATCAGTTATACCTCCTTTTCTCCAGTGACTGCACTGTTAAAAACAAAAAGAAAACAATCACCGTAATAAAATACGTTAAAGCAGAAAGGTCGAAAATGCCATTGACAAAGCTGTTAAACCGTTGAAACAATGACAGATTTGTCATTATTTCAGGAACCAGTCCTTCAAATTTACTGCTATCCAAATAATAGGTAAGGCAAATAATGACGAAAAGTATTAGTCCAATGAGATAGGCCAGCTTTTCGTTTCGAGTCAGCATTTTAATCACCGAGCTGAAAATGAATACAAGAATACACAGAGTAACCGCAGAACCTAAAGCTGTGGCTGAAACGTATTCCGCCAGACTCACGCTGTAATAATTTAACAGGATTGCTGCTACTCCTATTCCTGCTGCAAATCCCTGATTTTCTGTCAGAGAGGAAATGAATATTCCCACCGAAATCAGGGATGCTCCCATCATAAAAAAGGCAAAGATAGAGCCATAAGAGGTAAGCAGATATACCTCTCCGAACTGGGCAAATATCAAAGGATACAGGCAGATTATGCACAGAGGGAGAAGATAAACGATCAATAAAGCACAAAATTTACCTAAAACCACCTGGGTTGTGGTAATCGGCAGGGAGTACAAAAGCTGATCTGTTTTCTGTTTCCTCTCCTCGGCAATTACACGCATAGTCAACAGTGGAACGATAACCACAAAAATCAGGCTGACGAAGCTTAACACATACTCAAAGTTGGCTACTGCCGCCTGAATGTTGTAAAGCATGGCTCCCAGACCTACAAATACCAGAAGAAAGGCTCCAAATACATAGGCAGTCAGAGAATGAAAATAACCGGATAATTCATGCTTCAGTATTGCCTTCATTGAATTTCCACCTCCTTTTTGGTCAGTTCGATAAACACCTCTTCCAAACTGTCCTTACTGGTCAGCATCTCCAGATTCTTCGGCTCATCAAAGGCTACCAGCTTCCCCTGGTTGATGATTAGGATTTTTTCACAGATAGCCTGTACCTCAGATAAAATGTGGGAGCTTAATATAACCGTATGAGTTTTTCCAAGCTCCTTAATCAAATCCCGTATTTCAATAATTTGGAGGGGATCCAGTCCTACCGTGGGTTCATCCAGAATGATTACCTTAGGCTTTCCCAACAAGGCCTGGGCAATTCCTACCCTCTGCTTATAGCCTTTGGACAGCTTGGAAATCAGGCGGTTTCTCATTTCGCTGATTTTTGTCAGCTCCACCACCTCCTCAATTTGTTCCCACAGCTCCTCTCTGCGAAGTCCCTTTGCTTCTCCTACGAATTTCAGATACTCTGCAGGTGTTTCATTCAAGTACAGAGGCGGCTGTTCCGGAAGATAACCTATCAGCTTCTTTGCCTGGTTTGCCTCTTCAAAAATATCATAGCCATCCATTTTTACCTGTCCTTTTGTAGCGGACAGACAACCGGTCATAATATTCATCGTGGTAGATTTTCCCGCTCCGTTAGGCCCCAAAAATCCATAGACGCCCCCTTCTTCAATCTCAAAGGAGAGGTCATTTACCGCTTTGAAATCACCGTAGTATTTCGTCAAATGTTCAACGGATATCATTGTTCCTTCCTTTCTGCTGCATAGGGCAGCACTTCTTTTCTTTCCCGACCATTGTATTCATTTATGCTGAAACCAGGCTGAAAAAAACCCTCTTCTGAAAGATTTCACAAAAATTACACAAAAACTTCTTTTTCTTTTTTTATAATAAATTCGGGAGGGCTTCTATGAAAATACTGGTTATTGAGGATGAAAAAATGTTAGCAGAATCTTTGCATACTTTGCTGACCGGAAAAGGCTTTGACGTGGATTTGACTTTCGACGGGGACTCAGGAGAAGAATACATACGACTTGGAATCTATGATTTGGTTATCCTGGATGTTATGCTGCCCGGCATAAACGGTTACGGACTGGTTAAAAAAATTCGGGCAGATCGGATCGGTACACCCGTTCTGATGCTGACGGCAAAATCAACCCTGGAGGATAGGATAAAGGGCTTAAATTCCGGTGCGGACTATTATCTGACCAAACCCTTTGACACCCGGGAGCTGTTGGCCTGCATCAATGCTCTGCTTAGAAGGCAGGGCGCACAGGTAGATGAATTAACCTTCGGAAATACCTCTCTGGAGCTTTCTTCCGGTATTTTAGTCTGTGGTGAAAAAACGATCCGTCTGTCAGCCAGAGAATTTGATATTATGCGTCTTCTTCTGCAAAATCCCGACCACAATTTGTCCAAAGAGATGCTTCTTGCCTATGTATGGGGATACGATTCCAATGCAGTGGAAAATCATGTAGAGGTTTATGTTGGATTTTTGAGAAAAAAATTAGGAAGTATTGGTTCCGATATGAAAATCGTTGCTGTCAGAAGATTAGGCTATCATTTGGAGGTGGAAGCAAAATGCTGAAAAAACTGAAAATCAAATTTGTCTGTATGAATATGACAATTATTACCATTATGCTGATTTTCATTCTATGTACAATTGTTCAGCTGACGCGACAGAATCTGGAAAAGGCCAGCATACAGATGCTAAACTATCTTGCCGCCAATCCTCTTTACCTGATCAGACCCTCTGACCAGCTCGACATTTATTTGCCTTATTTTTCTCTTCACCTGAATACAGAGGGAGATTTGCTGGAAGC
>JBJELS010000053.1:0-17213 GCA_051879275.1 Lachnospiraceae bacterium | reverse complement strand
GGGCCCCCGCGAGAATAGCCCCCCACTGGAGAAGAAAAAAGCAGCTTCCGGTAGGGGCCCCCACGAGAATAGTCCCCCACTGGAGAAGAAAAAAGCGGCTTCCAGTAGGGATCCCCACCGGATTATCTTCCTGTAAAACTCTTAAGCAAGTGGTGGAATTGAAGGAAATGAAAAAACCACTTTACAAGGGAAAAGAAATCGTATACAATAATGCAAGAATAAAACGGAACGATTAAAAGTCCGTGAGAAACAGAATATAACTAAGGGGACAAGGGTGTCGGGAAACTCACATAGGTGGGCTTCTTTGACACCCTTTTTGCGGAAAGGAAAAGTATGGTCAAGTATGTATTTGTTACCGGGGGCGTAGTCTCCGGTCTGGGAAAAGGAATTACGGCAGCCTCTCTTGGAAGACTGCTGAAGGCAAGAGGATATCACGTTACCATGCAGAAGTTTGATCCGTATATCAATGTAGATCCGGGTACCATGAATCCTATTCAGCATGGGGAGGTTTTCGTTACCGATGACGGTACGGAAACGGATTTGGATTTGGGACATTATGAGCGATTCATTGATGAAAATCTGGATAAAAATTCCAACGTTACAACCGGAAAGATATACTGGTCCGTACTGAATAAAGAAAGACATGGTGATTACGGAGGCGGAACGGTACAGGTAATTCCCCATATTACCAATGAGATTAAGGAACGGTTTTATCAGCCAAAATCTTCCCGGGAGGAAACCATTTCCATAATCGAAGTGGGCGGAACGGTAGGAGATATTGAAAGTCAGCCCTTTTTAGAGGCGATTCGGCAGTTTCAGGCAGAAAAAGGAAGAGAGAATGCCATTCTCATCCAGGTAACGCTGATCCCTTATCTAAAGGCTTCCGGGGAAATGAAGACCAAGCCCACCCAGATGAGCGTGAAGCAGCTGCAGAGTATGGGAATCTGGCCGGATATTCTGGTCTGCCGTTCCGACTATCCCATTGAGGATAAGATGAGGGAAAAGATTGCCCTCTTCTGTAATGTAAAAAAAGAAAATGTACTTCAGAATCTGGATGCGTCCTCTCTCTATGAGGTACCCCTGATGCTGGAGGAGGAGCAGCTGGCCCAGGCAGTCTGCTCCTGTCTGAACCTTCCCTGTCCCCGGCCGGATTTATCGGATTGGAAGGAGATGATTGAAAATCTGCATAAATCTACCGGAACGGTTACTATAGCTTTGGTGGGGAAATATGTGGCCCTCCATGATGCCTATTTAAGTGTGGCAGAGGCCCTGAAGCATGGAGGAATTGCCAATCGAACCGAGGTAAAGCTTCGCTGGATTGATGCAGAGAATCTGACACCGGATACCCAGGAGGAATATCTGCATGATGTGGATGGAATACTGGTGCCGGGAGGCTTCGGCAATCGGGGAGTGGAAGGAAAGATACTTGCCATTCAATATGCAAGAGTGAATCAAATTCCCTTTTTGGGAATCTGTCTGGGAATGCAGATGGCAATTGTGGAGTTTGCCAGAAATGTTTTAGGGCTGAAGGGGGCGGCAAGCACCGAATTGGAGCCGGATACTCCCGATCCGGTCATCGCCCTGATGCCTGAGCAGGAGGGAGTGGAAAATCTGGGAGGAACCCTGAGACTGGGCTCCTATTCCTGTGTTTTAAAAGAAAATACATTGGCCGAAAGGCTTTATGGCAGTGGAGAAATCACTGAAAGGCACAGACATCGTTATGAAGTAAATAATGCTTATCGTAAACAGCTTACCCAAGAGGGAATGATACTGTCCGGTCTGTCTCCGGACGGACGGATAGTGGAAATGATTGAGCTTGAAAGGCATCCCTTTTTTATCGCCACTCAGGCTCATCCGGAATTTAAATCCAGACCCAACCATGCCCACCCCCTGTTTAAGGGACTGGTGGAGGCTGCAAGAGAAAGAAAAGGAGGAAAAGCATGAAACAGGAAGGATATAGAAAACAGGGACTCTATAGTCCCCAGTGGGAGCATGATAACTGCGGTATCGGTGCCATTGCCAATATTCGGGGAAAAGCATCCCATAGTATTGTAGATGATGCCTTAAAAATTGTAGAGAATCTGGAGCACAGAGCCGGTAAGGATGCGAAGGGAGAGACCGGTGATGGAGTAGGAATTTTAACCCAGATTTCTCACAAATTCTTTAAGAAGGCCTGTGCAAGGGAAGGAATAAGCATCGGAGAAGAGAGGGAATATGGTGTTGGCATGTTTTTCTTTCCTCAGGATGAATTAAAATGCAGCCGGGCAAAAAAAATGTTTGAGATTATTGTGGAAAAGGAAGGATTGAAATTTCTGGGCTGGCGTAAGGTGCCGGTCTATCCTGAGGTTTTGGGACAGAAGGCCAGAGACTGTATGCCGATCATTCTGCAGGCCTTTATTGAAAAACCGGCAGAGACAGCTAAGGGACTGGAGTTTGATCGAAGACTCTATATTGTCAGGAGAGAATTTGAGCAAAGTACGGACAATAGCTATGTACCCTCCCTCTCCAGCAGAACCATCGTTTATAAAGGAATGTTTCTGGTGGGGCAGCTGAGAACCTTTTTCGGGGATTTGCAGGATGAGGATTATGAATCGGCCATTGCCATGGTGCATTCCCGTTTTTCCACCAATACCAATCCCAGCTGGGAAAGAGCTCATCCCAACCGCTTCATGGTACACAATGGGGAAATCAATACTATTAAGGGAAATGCGGATAAAATGCTGGCCAGGGAGGAAACCCTTCACAGTGGGAAATTTTCGGATAAGGAAATGACCAAGGTTCTTCCGGTAGTTAATACAGCAGGCTCCGATTCTTCCATGCTGGATAATACGCTGGAATTTTTGACCATGGGAGGGATGGATCTGCCTCTGGCAGCTATGATTGCCATTCCCGAGCCCTGGACCCATAACGATACCATTTCCCAGGAAGGAAAGGATTTCTTCCAATATTATGCCACCATGATGGAGCCCTGGGATGGACCTGCCTCCATTCTGTTTTCTGACGGAGATATTATGGGAGCTATTCTGGATAGAAACGGACTTCGTCCTTCCCGCTATTATATCTGTGATGATGACAGGCTGATTCTGTCCTCAGAGGTGGGTGTTCTTCAGGTGGATGAGTCTCGTATCTTAAAAAAAGAACGGCTTCATCCGGGTAAGATGCTTTTGGTGGATACCGTCCAAAAAAGAGTAATATTAGATGAGGAATTGAAGGAATACTATGCCCGTAAGGAGCCCTATGGAGAATGGCTGGATTCAAATCTGATCCACCTGTCAGATTTGAAAATTCCCAATGAAAAGGTTACTGGTATAGAAGGGGAGGAGAGAGCAAGACTTCAAAAGGCTTTCGGCTATACCTATGAGGAATACCGCAACGGAATCTATTCCATGGCGCTGAATGGTTCGGAGCAGATAGGAGCTATGGGAACGGATGTACCTCTGGCGGTTTTATCCAAAGAATACCAGCCGCTGTTTTACTATTTTAAGCAGCTTTTTGCCCAGGTGACCAACCCACCCATTGATGCGGTCCGGGAAAAAATTGTCACCTCTACCAATGTTTATGTGGGAAAAAACGGTAATCTCCTGGAAGAAAGGCCGGAGAACTGCCAGGTGTTAAAGATTCAGAATCCCATACTCAGTGATTTGGATCTGCTGAAAATATCCACGATGAAAAAAGCCGGCTTTAAGGTAAGCAAGGTTCCCATCGTTTATTTTAAAAGTACACCTATTGAGCGGGTCATGGATCATCTCTTTGTGGAAGTGGACAGAGCCTATAAGGAAGGAACTAATATTTTGATCCTTTCCGACAGGGGAGTGGATGAAAATCATGTGGCCCTTCCCTCCCTGTTGGCAGTGGCAGCAGTCCATAAGCATCTGGTGCAGACAAAAAAATGTACAGCCATGTCCCTTATTCTGGAATCCGGGGAGCCCAGAGAGGTTCATGATTTTGCCACCCTGCTCGGCTATGGGGCCAGTGGAGTAAATCCCTATCTTGCCCATGCAACCATTGCACAGCTGATTGAAGAGGGACTGCTGAATAAGGATTACTATGCGGCAGTAGCGGATTATGATCATGCCATCTTACATGGGATTGTAAAAATCGCATCCAAAATGGGAATCTCAACCCTTCAGTCCTATCAGGGCAGCAAGATTTTTGAGGCAGTGGGTATTTCGGAAGAAGTAATTGAACGGTATTTTACCGGTACGGTCAGCCCCATCGGGGGAATCGATTTAAAGGATATCGCTGAGGCTACGGATATACAGCATTCCAAAGCCTTTGATCCTCTGGGATTGGAAAGTGATCTCACTCTGACCTCTATGGGACGCCATAAAATGCGGGCACAGGGGGAAACACACCGCTATAATCCGCAGACCATTCATCTTCTGCAGCAGGCTACGAAGGAGGGGGACTACGAGAAATTTAAGGAGTATACCAGATTGGTGGATCAGGAGGAAACCGGCTACCTGAGAAGCCTGATGGACTTCAATTTTCCCGAAAAAGGCGTTCCTCTCAAGGAGGTAGAATCCGAAGAAGCCATCGTTAAACGATTTAAGACCGGGGCTATGTCCTATGGCTCTATTTCCCAGGAGGCTCATGAGGCTCTGGCCATTGCCATGAATCGTCTTCAGGGAAAATCCAACAGCGGAGAAGGAGGAGAAAGTGATGAACGTCTGGAATCCGCAGGAACGGCCCATGACAGAAGCTCTGCCATTAAGCAGGTAGCCAGCGGACGCTTTGGAGTAACCAGTCGTTATCTGGTCAGTGCAAAGGAGATTCAGATTAAAATGGCGCAGGGAGCAAAGCCCGGTGAGGGCGGCCACCTTCCCGGGAAAAAGGTATATCCCTGGATAGCAAAAACCAGACATTCCACCCCCGGAGTAGGGTTGATTTCCCCTCCCCCGCACCACGATATATACTCTATCGAGGATTTGGCACAATTAATCTATGATTTGAAAAATGCCAATAAGTATGCCCGTATTTCGGTAAAGCTGGTATCGGAAACCGGTGTGGGAACGGTAGCTGCCGGAGTGGCTAAGGCAGGAGCAGGAGTCATTCTGATTTCCGGCTATGACGGAGGAACAGGGGCCGCCCCCTTAAGCTCCATCCACAGTGCGGGGCTTCCCTGGGAGCTGGGACTTGCAGAAACACATCAGACTCTGTTGCTGAACGGCCTGCGGGACAGGGTGGTGGTGGAAACCGACGGAAAGCTGATGAGCGGAAGGGACGTGGCCATTGCCGCCCTGTTGGGAGCAGAGGAATTTGGCTTTGCCACCGCTCCATTGGTAACGCTGGGCTGCGTAATGATGCGTGTCTGCCATCAGGATACCTGCCCTATGGGAATCGCCACCCAAAATCCGGAGCTGAGAAAACGGTTTACGGGAAAACCGGAATACGTAGAGAATTTTATGCGTTTTATGGCCAGACAGCTGAGAGAATATATGGCACGTCTGGGAGTTAGAAGCATTGAGGAAATGGTAGGGAGAACCGATTTGCTGAAAACAAAAGAGGGACTTACGGGTCAGGCTGCAAAGGTGGATTTAAGCTGCATATTGAAGGCACAGACGGCAGACAGAGTAGAGTCCGTATTTAATCCCGAGAAAATTTATGATTTTGCCCTGGAAAAGACAAAGGATGAGGCTCTTCTTTTAGCGGACAGGGAGATGGTAAAGGCTATCCAAAAGGGAAGCAAAAAGAAGATGGAAGTGAATTTGTCCAATATTGACCGTACCTTTGGTACTCTTTTAGGAGCAGAAATTACCAGACAGCATCCTGAGGGCCTTAAGCCGGATACCATTACGGTGGCCTGTAAGGGAGCCGGAGGACAAAGCTTCGGCGCATTTATTCCTACAGGGCTTACCCTTATGCTGGAGGGAGACAGCAATGATTATTTCGGAAAGGGGCTTTCCGGCGGGAAGCTGGCAGTCTTTGCACCGAAGGAAGCAGGCTATGAAGCAGGTGAGAATATGATCATCGGTAACGTGGCACTTTATGGAGCAACGAAAGGAGAGGCCTATATTGCCGGCATGGCAGGTGAACGCTTCGGTATCCGAAATTCCGGTGCTGTGGCCGTAGTAGAAGGTGTGGGTGAGCATGGCCTGGAATATATGACCGGAGGAACGGTAGTGGTACTGGGCCCTACGGGGAAAAACTTTGCCGCGGGAATGAGCGGAGGTATAGCCTATGTTCTGGATGAAAAGAGCTGCCTTTATCGTAATCTCAACAGGGAAATGGTTCTGATGGAAAAAGTAGAAGCAGCTTCTGACCGGGATACCTTGCGGGAGCTTCTGGAAAATCACGCAGCCTATACCGGTTCCAAAACAGCAGCAAGAATTTTAGAGCGGTTCGAGGAATATCTGCCTAAGTTTAAGAAAATCATTCCGGAGGAATATAAACGAGTATTGGAGACGCTGTCTCTACAGCAGAAGGAGAGGTAGTATGGGAAAACCAACAGGCTTTTTAGAATATGAACGAGTGGACAGCCCGGAGGTAAGGGCTGGAGAACGAATCAAAAATTTCCATGAATTTCATGGAAAACTGTCTTTAAAGGAGCAACAGAAGCAGGGAGCCAGATGTATGGACTGCGGAGTACCTTTTTGCCAGTCCGGCTGTGAGCTGGGAGGAATGACCTCGGGATGTCCCCTGCATAATCTGGTACCGGAAATGAACGATCTGGTTTATCAGGGGAATTGGGAGCAGGCCTATATCCGATTAAACAAAACCCATAATTTTCCGGAATTTACCAGCCGGGTATGTCCGGCCCTTTGCGAAGCAGCCTGTACCTGCGGACTGCACAGTGATCCTGTTGCCACTAAGGCGAATGAAAAGGCGGTAATCGATTATGCCTTTGCCCATGGGTTGGTAAAGCCCCATATTCCTGCAGTGCGTACAGGAAAAAGGGTGGCAGTCATCGGAAGCGGCCCGGCAGGTCTGGCAGCAGCGGATCAGTTAAATCGAAGAGGCCATGAAGTAACCGTCTATGAAAGGAAGGATCGCCCCGGCGGACTTCTGATGTATGGGATTCCCAATATGAAGCTGGAAAAGGAAACGGTGCTTAGAAGAATCCGCTTAATGGAGGAGTCAGGGATCCGATTCTTGTGCGGAATAGATGTGGGTAAGGAGGTTAAGGGAGAGGAGCTTCTAAAAGAATATGACCGGATTATTCTTGCCTGCGGAGCCTCTGAGCCAAGGGATATCCCGGTTCCCGGAAGGCAGGCAGAGGGAATCCGCTTTGCCGTGGATTTCCTAAGCCAGGTAACGAAGGAGCTTTTGGACAGTGAAGGAAGGAAGCCTCCCTACCATCTGGCAAAAGGGAAAAGGGTACTGGTCATCGGAGGCGGTGATACGGGAAATGACTGTGTGGGAACGGCCATTCGTCTGGGAGCAAAAAGTGTAGTTCAGCTGGAAATGATGCCAAAGGCTCCGGATGAGCGGACTGACAGCAATCCCTGGCCGCAGTGGCCTAAGATTTTAAAGACGGATTACGGCCAGCAGGAGGCCATTACACAATGGGGTGAGGATCCCCGTGTTTATCAGACCACCGTTACGGAATTTCTGGTGGGAGAAAATGGGCAGGTAACCGGAGCGGTAACCGTAGAGCTGGAGTCCCGCAAAGAGGAAAAGACCGGAAGGATGATTATGGTTCCCAAAGAAGAGACCCGAAAGGAAATTGAAGCGGATTTAGTTCTGATTGCTGCCGGATTTTTAGGCTCCCAGGGTTACATTCGGGATACCTTTGGTGTAGAATGTAATGAAAGGACTAATGTAAAAACGAAAGAGGGTTCTTATGCTACCAATATAGACAGGGTGTTTACTGCCGGTGATATGCACAGAGGCCAGTCTCTGGTGGTATGGGCTATTGCAGAAGGCCGCAGGGCGGCCAGGGAGGCAGACGAGTCTATGATGGGATACACTCTGCTGTGAGAAAAAGGAGACGGGAAAGATGAAAAAGGAAGAAATTTTGAAACTGTTGGAAGAAGAGGACGTAGAGTTTGTCCGTTTGCAGTTTACGGATATGTTTGGACATCTGAAAAATGCGGCAGTTACCGCCAGACAGCTGGAGAGGGTGTTGGAAAATGACTATGCTTTTGACAGCTGCGCCCTGTTTGATCATGAGGGGGGAAAAGGTGAGGAGCTTTATTTGAAGCCGGATTTGGATACCTTTGTCATTCTGCCCTGGAGACCTCAGCAGGGAAAAGTGGCCAGACTGCTGTGCGACGTCTATACCCCGGAGGGACAGCCCTATGAGCTGAGCTCCAGGAGGATACTGCAAAAGGTTATCCGGCAGGCCAGGGAGAAAGGCTATACCTTTTTTGTGGATCCGGAATGTGAATTTTTTCTTTTTCATACAGATGAGAATGGTATGCCTACGGCTCTCACCCATGAGCAGGCAGGCTATATGGATGTAGGTCCTGTGGATTTGGGAGAAAATGCAAGACGGGAAATGGTATTGACCTTGGAGGATATGGGCTTTGAGATTGAATCCTCCCACCATGAGGCGGCTCCGGCCCAGCATGAAATCGATTTTCAGGAGGCAGAGGCTTTGACCATGGCCGATTCCATTGTTACCTTTAAATCGGCCATTCGTTCCATTGCCAGACGATTCGGACTGCATGTAACCTTTATGCCAAAACCCAAATCGGGAGTGGCAGGAAGCGGACTGCATCTGAATCTTTCCCTGTATCAGGAAGGAAAGAATCTGTTTTCTCCCGGTGAGGATGGCAGGCCCAGTGCCGAAGCACGGATGTTCATGGGAGGGATTATGGCCCATGCCAGGGCTATCTGTGCAATTTCCAATCCCCTGGTCAATTCCTACAAGCGGCTGATTACCGGCTTTGATGCTCCTCTGGAAATGCTCTGGACGGCACAGAATAAAAATGCCATGTTAAGATACAGAAACCGGAAAGGGGAGGGCAGTAAGATAGAGCTTCGCTTTCCCGATCCCTCCTCCAATCCCTATCTGGTAATTGCTCTGGCATTGGCAGCAGGTATGGAGGGAATTGAGAAAAGATTAAGTCCGGGAAAAGAGGCAGATGAAAAAGCGGCTGAGGCCGACAGCATAGAGACTCTTCCCATGTCTTTGCGGGAGGCAGTGAGCTACCTTAAGCAGGACGGGCTGTTAAGGCAGGTATTGGGAGAAGAGTTTACCAATCGCTATTGTGAGGCCAAGATGAAGGAGTGGAATACCTATATGGCCCAGGTTTCTGACTGGGAAGTGGAGACCTATTTAAATAAAGTATAGGAGTGAAGATATGGGCAGTATAATTGTTGCATTGCCCAAGCTTCAGGATGGACAGCGTATTCGGGAAATACTGACTCGGCATGGTTTGGATACGGCAAAGGTCTGTACCACCGCTTCTCAGGTTCTGGCAGAGGTACATCAGCTGGACAGCGGAATCGTTATTTGCGGCTGTCGCCTGCCGGATATGTATTACAGTCAGCTGGCGGAATATTTACCGGACTATTTTGAGCTTCTGTTGTTGGCTTCACCGGCAAATCTGGTGGGAAAGCCGCGGGATATGATGGGACTTGCCATGCCTCTTAAGGCAGGAGAGCTGGTGGGTACTGCAGAAATGATGCTGGCACAGCTTGCCAGAAGAATCAAAAAAGAGAAAGCCGGCCCCAGAAAAAGAACACAGGAAGAGCTGAATCGAATCAATCAGGCAAAATGGCTGTTGATGGAACGCAATCATCTGACGGAGGAAGAGGCCTTTCGCTATCTGCAAAAGACCAGCATGGACTCCGGTACCAATATGGTGGAAACGGCGGAAATGATCCTTATGATGATGGTGGAATAAAGGAAGAAAAGGAATAGCCTGTTATCTTGAATATGCGGCAGACGGAAAAAGGAAAGGGCAAGGAAAGAATATCATGTATACCATAAATGAACATTATTTAAAATTACAGGGGAGCTACCTGTTTTCGACTATAGCCAAAAAGGTGGAGGCATACCAGAGGGAGAATCCGGACTGTGAAATCATTCGTCTGGGAATAGGAGATGTAACAAGACCTCTGGTTCCTGCAGTTATCGAAGCCCTGCATAAGGCAGTGGAGGAAATGGGAACTTTGGAAGGCTTTCGAGGCTATGGGCCGGAGCAGGGCTATGACTTTTTAAGAGAATGTATTGCTGCACAGGACTATCAGAAACGGGGCTGTGCCATTACGGCGGATGAAATTTTTGTTTCTGACGGAGCAAAGCAGGATGTGGGAAATATTCAGGAAATCTTTGGCTTAAACAATAAGGTAGCCATATGCGATCCGGTTTATCCGGTCTATGTCGATACCAATGTCATGGCAGGAAGAAGCGGTGGGTATCAGGAAAAAGCAGGTGGCTATGAAGGCTTGATTTATCTGCAGTGTCCGGAGGAAGATGGCTTTGCGCCTCAGTTTCCCTCTGTCCATCCGGATTTGATTTATCTTTGCTTTCCCAATAATCCTACAGGGATGGCAATGAGCAAAGACAAGCTGCAGAAGTGGGTAGACTATGCCAATGAAAATGGATCGGTTATTCTCTATGATGCGGCCTATGAAGCCTATATTACGGAAGAAGGGATTCCCCACAGCATATATGAATGTGAAGGAGCAGAAAAGTGTGCCATTGAATTTAAGAGCTTTTCCAAAAATGCCGGCTTTACCGGTCTGCGGCTGGGCTATACCGTAGTTCCCGGGCAGCTTACTTGCAATGGGGTCAGTCTGCATCAGCTGTGGAGCAGAAGGCATGGAACCAAATACAATGGAGCCCCTTATATTGTACAGCGTGCAGGAGAGGCGGTTTATTCTGAAGCCGGGCAGAAGCAGCTGAAGGAACAGGTGGCCTATTATATGGAAAATGCCCGACTGATCAGAGAAGGCTTACAGAAAGCCGGCTTTACCGTTTATGGGGGAGTTAATGCCCCCTATATCTGGCTGAAGGTCCCGGGAGGGAAAACCAGCTGGGAGTTTTTTGATGAACTGCTGAAGGAGGTACAGGTGGTAGGAACACCGGGAATCGGCTTTGGTCAGGGGGGTGAAGGCTATTTCAGACTGACTGCTTTCGGAACCAGGGAAAACACCTTAAAGGCTTTGGACAGAATGGGGAAGCTTATTTTTAAGTAGACTTTTAAAAAAAATAAGAGTATAATTATGAAAAATAATAACTTTTATTATGTACAATGTACAAAGGAGAAGGTGGGGAATTACTATGGAAAATCGGACTAATCAGGAAATGAAAAAGGCTTTTATGAGCAGATTGAAGGCTATTGTAGCCTCTATAGGTTTACTCTTTATCGTTATCCTGGCATCAATGCTTGTTCTTCGCTTTGAAGATAGTCAATTGGAAGAATATACCAGTCAGCAGAGTCGGTTTCTTTCGGCACAGGCAGCCCATTATAAATGGGGAATGAACCTGGCCAGTTCCGTACTGAGTCAGGAAGAATTTACCGGTCAGTTGGACCCGACAAAGTGTGATTTCGGTAAGTATATTTACAGTGATGAGGTGGCTGGATCAGCACAGATGCAGGAGTTTTATAATCAGGTTGAGGGAATTCATCGCCAGATTCATGAAGCAGCGGAAACGGTTATTGATTTTAATAAGGTAGATCAGGATTTTGCTCTTCAAGTGTGGGAGGAACAGATTTTTTCCAATATTCAGAGCCTTGTGACGATTTTGGAAACGGAGTCATCCAAGCTGGATAAGCCTATTCAGCAGGTGAAAGCCATAATGAGCATTACCTATGTTATTGTCATTGTAGTCTGTGCACTGGTAGTGGCAATCATTTTGATTAATCTCTATAAGGTTTATGATTATGTAAGCAAGCAAATCGTACTGCCCATTTATCAGCTGAAGGAAGAGACGGCCAAGCTGGCCAGGGGCCAGCTGGAATTGGATTACAGCGTGGATACGGCTAATGAGCTTCAGGATTTAGCTGCGTCTCTGCAGGAGGCCGTTGATGAGATTAAACAGTATATTGGTGCTATTGAATTTGGAATGACATCCTTCTCTGCAGGAGATTTCACCTGTAAATGCCCCATTACATTTGTGGGAGATTTTGCACCGATTCAAAATTCCATCGAATCCTTCCAGGATAAGATTAACGGAACCCTTTTGGAAATTAACGGTGTGTCCCATCAGGTAGATGCCGGAGCGGAGGATATTGCTGCCGGAGCTACCGATTTAGCCACCGGGGCAGAGCAGCAGGCAAACAGCGTACAGGATTTATCCAATATTGTGGGAGAGGTATCCGAGCAGATACGCCACAGTGCCCAGTATGCTAAGGAAGCGGATGAGTACGGTATACAGACCGGAAAAGCCATTGATAACAGCCGGGTGGAGATGGAGCAGTTAATGGAGGCTATCACGAAGATCGGTGCGGCTTCAGCAGATATCAGTAATATTATTATGACTATCGATGAAATTGCTTCCCAGACCAATCTGCTGGCTTTAAACGCATCCATTGAAGCAGCCAGGGCAGGAGCGGCAGGAAAGGGCTTTGCGGTTGTAGCTGATGAAATCGGAAAGCTGGCACAGCAGTCAGCCGAGGCTTCTCAGGATATAGCAGCCTTGATTGAGCAGTCCCTGAAATTTATTGAGGATGGACAGACCTCTGCAGAACAGATGAATAAGGGCTTTGAAACGGTTGCCGAAAGCTCCCACAAGGTTCTGGAAATGGTTGGACAGATTGCCTCAGAGGCACAGGATCAGGCAGAGGCTGTGGAGAAGATTTCCAACAACATAGCAGAAATTTCCAATATTGTTGCAACCAACTCTGCTACTTCACAGGAAAGCTCAGCAGCAAGTGAAGAATTGAGCAGTCAGGCAACGGTACTTAATAATCTTCTGAGTCAATTTAAGTTTAAGCGTTAAGAGTAATTAAGGTAAAGAAAAAAACAGCACCTCACTTTCGGGGCGCTGTTTTTTCTTTGCGATTTATTCAGTAGAAAGACTGCAGATATCCACTAGGGAAACGGTATCAGAAGAGAAATCCTGTGCCAGAATATTGGCCAGGCTGGAGGCGGTATCCAGACTGGTAAGACAGGGAATACCCAGCTCCACACTCTTTCGTCTTACCTTTACACTGTCTCTGGCGGGAAGGCGACCCTTGGCTGAGGTAGAAATAATGTAGCTTATCTTACCGCTTTCCAACAGAGTCAGCGTATTCTGTGAAGATTCGTGGATTTTATGCACCAGAGTGACACTTAATCCATAATCCCGCAGCACTTTTGCCGTACCGGCTGTAGCGTACAGCCGGAAACCAAGATGGGCAAACTGTTCCGCCAGGGAGCCGATCTCTTCTTTATCACTGTCTCTTACGGTAATGAAAATTCCTTTTTTAGGGTGAAACCGGTAGCCGGCTCCCAAAAGACCTTTGTACAGGGCTTCCGTCATGGTGGGAGCAATTCCCAATACTTCTCCCGTGGATTTCATTTCCGGACCCAGCATAGTATCCAGATTGGAGAGCTTTTCAAAGGAAAAAACGGGTACCTTTACGGCAGTGTAGGAGGAAGCCGGAGCCAGTCCCGTTCCGTAAGGCATATCCTTTAATTTTTTTCCCAGCATAACCTGAGTAGCAATATCAATCATGGGAATACCGGTTACCTTGCTTAAATAGGGTACGGTGCGGGAGGAACGGGGATTCACCTCAATTACATAAATTTGTTTTTCGTGAATGACATATTGGATATTAATCAGCCCCTTCGTCTTCAGAGCCAGAGCCAGCCGGCTGGAATAGTCGATAATTTTGGCTGTCTGAGCAGCACTTAAGTTCCAGGCCGGATAAACGGCAATGGAGTCTCCGGAATGGATACCCGCCCGATCAATATGCTCCATAATACCGGGGAGAAGGACAGCTTCACCATCACAGATAGCATCCACCTCCAGTTCAGTTCCCTGCATATATTTATCGATCAGAACCAGATTATTTTCCAGTCCGGCAAGGATGATTCCCATGTATTCCGTAACGTCTGCATCGGAAAAGGCGATAATCATATTCTGTCCACCCAAAACGTAGGAGGGACGAAGAAGAACCGGATACCCCAGCTGATTGGCTGCAGTCAGGGCTTCCTGAGTTGTTCTTACCGTAAACCCTTCAGGCTGTTTAATATGGAGCTGCTTTAGTAAGGCTTCAAATCTTCCCCGATCCTCTGCCAAATCTATGCTGTCAGCACAGGTACCCAGAATGGGAATCCGGTTTTCAGACAGCCAGTGGGTAAGGCGGATAGCTGTCTGGCCGCCAAAGGCAATCACTACGGCCTGAGGTCTTTCCAAAGCAATAATGGGAGCCACATCCTCAGGAGTAAGAGGCTCAAAATAGAGTCGATCAGCAGTGTTGAAGTCGGTGGATACGGTCTCCGGATTATTGTTGATAATCACCACCTCGTAGCCTGCCTGCTGCAATGCCCAGACACAGTGGACAGAGGCATAATCAAACTCAATTCCCTGTCCGATACGAATGGGACCTGAACCGAAAACCAGAATCACCGGTTTGGGATTTGGACGATTTTTCAAAAAGGTAAGGGCTTCATCCTCTTCCCCAAAAGCAGAGTAGAAGTAAGGGGTTCTGGCAGCAAATTCTCCACCGCAGGTATCCACCATTTTATAGGTGTAGGAGGGACATTCCTCAAAAAGAGAAAATTGAGCAGCAGCATCAGGTAAAGAATGGCTTTCTCCATAAATTTCTTTAATGGTTTTGGTTAAAAAACCATTGCTCTTTAATTGATAAATCAACTCGCTGGTCAGAGGTTTGCTTCGCAGTTCCTTTTCCAATTGGCTTAAATGAAGGAGTTTATCCAGAAACCATTCATCAATCCCGGTAAGCTGATGTAGCTCATCTATGGGGTGATTTCGATACAGTGCTTCATATATGGCAAAAATACGCTGATCATCCTGAGCTTTAATTTTCTCCATCAGGGCAGAGCTTTCCAGGCTGCGAATGGATTTATCCCATAGCGAGTCATGAGAGATTTCAGCACCTCGAATAGCCTTCATCAGAGCAAATTCAAAGCTTCTTCCTATGGACATCACTTCGCCGGTGGCCTTCATCTGGGTACTTAGGGTTCTGGAAGCATAGACAAATTTATCAAAGGGAAATTTGGGAAATTTAACCACCACATAATCCAGTGCCGGCTCGAAGCAGGCCTTTGTCTGTCCGGTAACCTCATTGTCAATTTCCTCCAGAGTATAACCAACGGCAATTTTAGCAGCTACCCGGGCAATGGGATAGCCGGTAGCCTTACTGGCCAGGGCAGAGGAGCGGGAGACCCTGGGATTTACTTCAATAACGGCATATTCAAAGCTTTCCGGATGAAGAGCGAACTGAACGTTGCAGCCACCTTCTACTCCCATAGCTTCAATAATATGAAGTGCTGCACTTCGCAGCATCTGATATTCCTTGTCCGCAAGGGTCAGAGTCGGAGCCACTACAATAGAGTCACCGGTATGGATTCCCACCGGATCCAGATTTTCCATGGAGCAGACGGTAATGGCATTGCCCCTGCTGTCACGCATAACTTCAAATTCAATTTCTTTCCAGCCGGTGATGGATTTTTCCACCAGTATCTGGGTAATGGGGGACTGACGGAGACCGGAGGCTGCAATTTCCCGAAGAGCGTTCTCGTCTTCGGCAATTCCGCCGCCGCTTCCTCCTAAGGTAAAGGCGGGACGGACGATAACCGGGTAACCCTCCCTGCGGGCAAAGCTGAGAGCTCCTTCCAGGGTATGGGTGATTACAGAGGGAATTACCGGCTCACCAATGGACTCCATGGTGGCTTTAAAGCATTGACGGTCTTCCGCACGGTCAATGGTTTGGGGATCGGCACCCAGCAGAGTAACCGAATGGGAGTGGAGAAAGCCTTCCTTTGCCAGCTCCATGGATAGAGTAAGACCGGTTTGTCCACCCAGGGTAGACAGGAGACTGTCCGGTTTTTCCAACTCAATAATCCGTTTGATGAAATCGGTGGTCAGCGGCTCAACGTAGATACGATCAGCCATGGAGGTATCGGTCATAATTGTTGCCGGATTGGAGTTAACAAGGACTACTTCCAGTCCCTCTTCCTTCAAGGCACGGCAGGCCTGGGTACCGGCATAGCCAAATTCAGCCGCCTGGCCAATGACGATGGGGCCTGAGCCGATAACCATTACTTTTTTCAGATTGGGGTTTAAAGGCATGATGTTATTCTCCTTCCATCATTTTTATAAATTCCTGAAACAGATATTCGGTATCCTTAGGTCCGCCACAGGCTTCAGGATGAAACTGTACGGAGAGCCCGGGAAAGTCTTTATAGCGAATCCCTTCGCAGGTAAAATCATTCAGATTGATGAAGCTGAGAGAAGCATTGGGAGGCAGGGTATCACAGCTTACGCTGTAACCGTGATTTTGACTGGTAATATAAATTCTTCCGCTTTCCACATCCTTAACCGGCTGATTACTGCCGCGATGACCAAATTTCAGCTTGTCGGTTTTTGCTCCGTTGGCCAAGGCCAGAAGCTGATGACCGAGACAAATACCGAAAAGGGGAATTTTGGCTTTGCAGAGGGAAGGAATTTCACGAATAATACCCGGATAATCAGCAGGATTACCGGGGCCGTTGCTGAGCATGATTCCATCCGGCTTTAGGGCAAGAATCTGTTGGGCAGAATAGGAGGAGGGGACGATGGTAATTTTGCAGCCTAAGGAATGAAGCTTTCGGACAATGTTCTGTTTTGCTCCGAAATCCCAAAGCACCACATGATAATGCCAGACACCGTTTTCCACAACATAGGCGGAGGAACAGCTGACCTTCTCTACCGCATTCTTACATTTCCACTGCTTAAGAGAATCAAGGTCATGGGCAGGTAAGGGAGAGGTGGTGAGTCTTCCGTTCATGACTCCCTGATCCCGGATTTTTTTCGTAAGAGTTCTGGTATCCAGTCCATAGATTCCCGGAACCTTGTTTTGCCTTAGCCACTTATCCAGGGAAAGCTGACTTCTGAAATTGGATGGAGAGGAGCAAAATTCTCTGGTCAGATAAGCGCTTAAATGAATTTTTTTACTTTCGGTATCCAATAAATTCACTCCATAATTTCCAATAAGGGGAAAAGTCTGCAGTACCATCTGTCCGTAATAGCTGGGGTCGGTAAGAGTTTCCACATATCCGGTCATGGAGGTGGTAAAAACCACTTCTGCAGTCACATCTGCAGTAAGTGCAGCACCAAAGCTTTTGCCGGGAAAACAGGTTCCGTCCTCCAGCTGAAGATAAATTGT
>JBJELS010000052.1:0-3507 GCA_051879275.1 Lachnospiraceae bacterium | reverse complement strand
AGGATATTGTCCTACCGGTCCTACGGGACAGATGAATACCGTGGTTTCACTGCGTTCATTTTTTCTTTTGATTTCTGCAACCATTTCCTCTGCCAGCGCCCGAAAAACGGTAGGATTATCCTCCATGACAATCATCGGTATCCTGGGATTATCCAGAAGCTCTTCCCTTGTGTAAGAATAATAGTTATGCTCCATCCTTTTCTCTCCTTTATCTGTATTCACCGCATTCAGATGAAAACAGGACTGCCTCCGGGCAGCCCTGTTCTTTCAACTACCGTTTAATCGGAAGTCTGTGTGTCTTTAATATTCTCCTGCTTCAACCATTACATCCAATAATACATAGTCAGAAACAGCGGGATCCCCTTCAACTGCACCTGCTTCAATAAATGCCTGCTTCTGCAGCTCGTAGTAGCCCTCTACCGTTCCGTCTGCCGCACCCTGGGAAACCTCTTTACCGGTCAGCCACTGTGCGTCGCCGCGCTGCTCATATACCGTTGCTTCATCCAATGCAACCTGCTTGGCAACCAGGGCTGCGGTTTCTTCCTGATGCTCAGTTGCCGCATAGTCCATAGCCTTAAATAAGGCTCTGGTGTAGCGAACCAACACGTCTCTGTTTTCTTCTGCATACTTAGGCATCACAATCCAGCTTGCCAGAGAAACGGTTTCATCTGCAAAGGTCATATTATCGGCCAGTTTCACTGCACCTTCAGTCTCTTCCAGAATTTTCAGACTGTTGGGAGACCATGTAGCTGCTGCTTCAACACCGCCGGAAATCATGGCAGATACAATACCGGTAGCATCCATGTCCACTGCAACGATATCCTCCATAGTCATACCTTCTTTGGTAAGGGCCTTTACCAGAATATCTTCACTGGAGGTTCCGGAAGAATAAGCAACCTTCTTACCTGCCAAATCCTTAATACTGGTAATACCGGGGCCTCCGATCAGCATATCGCCGTTGGAGATATGGGATAAAGCAAAAATAGTTGCCTGCCCGTTAATACAAAGCTTATGAGCCCCCTGTCCGATGTAACCGATATCAATACTTCCGGATTCCATGGCGGCAATAATGGTAGGGCCGTCCTGGAACTCCGTCAACTGAACGGTGATACCTTCTTCCTCAAGATATCCCTGTGCAATGGCATTCTCTATCGCCCAAAGACTTCCGTAGTTAGGCATATAGGCCACATTTAAGGTCACCGGCTCTACCGGTTCTGCCGTTTCTTCCACTGCTGCCGAATCACTTCCCTCCGTTGTCTCTGCAGCAGGTGTGCTTTCAGCCGGTGCCGATGTCTGCTGGGAATTGCTGCTTCCGCAGCCTGCCAGCAGGCTGACTGCCATTGATGCTGCCAATACTAAACTTAATACTTTCTTTTTCATCTTTTTCCTCCTTTTAGAAATTAGATTGTAAATACCCCACAAGTCCATCAAGGACAGGTATCTTATGTTATTTTCTGACCTCCAGATATTCCTGATATACCTGGCTCCAGATATGATTTTTCAGTTCTAAAAACTCAGCCGTCATCTTCGTTTCCTGGGTACGGGGATAAGGAATATTCACATCTACTATCTCCTTAATCCGTCCCGGTCTGGCACTCATAATGATTACTTTCTGAGACAGAATAATTGCCTCATCGACATCGTGCGTGATAAAAAAGCAGGTCTTTCTTTCCTTCTCCCAGGTTTCCAAAAGCTCTGACTGAAGCTGGGTTCTGGTCTGTGCATCCAAAGCTCCGAAGGGCTCATCCATCAGAAGCACGGAAGGATTGACTGCGTAGGCACGGGCAATCGCAACTCTCTGTTTCATCCCCCCGGACAGCTCCTTAGGATAATGATTGACAAAGTCCTCTAATTGTACCATTTTGATATATTTCATGGCTATATCTTCGGCTTCCTGTCCTTTTATCCCCTTCAGATTGAGTCCGAACATAACATTCTTTTTTACGGTCATCCAGGGAAACAGGGCATACTGCTGAAAAACCACTCCGCGCTCCGTACCGGTTCCCACAACCTCATTCCCGTCACAGTAAACCTTTCCCGAGGTGGGCTCCAGCAATCCGGCAATAATATTTAACAGAGTGGATTTACCGCAGCCGGAAGGCCCCACCACGCAGATAAATTCATTTTCCAGGATATCCAGGCTTACACCATTCAAGGCAACCATTTCACCGTTTCTGGTATTGAAGATTTTCTTTACGTTATCAATTTTTACTTTTACGCTTCTCTCTTCTCCTGCCATCCGGTAAACCTCCTCTCCAGGAATTTGACAAACTGCTCCACCAGCATACCAATGATACCGATTATGATAATGTATAAAAGCATGGGCTCCGATTCAAAGCTGTTATTCAAAGAGCGGATTCTCATCCCCAAACCGGCTATGGCTCCCGTTGACTCTGCAGCAATCAGTGTGGTTAATGCTGTAGAGCTTCCCAGTCGGATTGCGGTAATAATAAAAGGCAGCGTTGCCGGAGCAATGACCTTTAAAAAAATATCCTTATCCGTTGCCCCCAGCACTCTGGCCGCTTTAATCAAGGTCTCATCCACATTCAATACACCCTGATATATGGTCACGGTCATAATCAGAAAGGTGGCTATGGTGATGACAATAATCTGGGGCTTTCTTCCTACTCCGGCTGAAATAACTACCAATGGTACATAAGCCAAAGGCGGAATATTTCTAATAAACTGTATCCAGGGCTCAATGATGTTTCTTACGGGTATGTACCATGCCATTAAAATCGCTACCGGCAGAGACAGGGCAAAGCCTATGGCGAAGCCGGCTGACACCGAAATCAAACTGCTCTTAATATCCTCAAAAAACACCCCCCTCTTAATCATCGTTCCCATAGATTGAAGCGTTACGATAACATTGGGAAAGCTTCTGGCTGTCTTTTCATTCATGGACAGCAGAGTCCAAAGTACCATGGCGGTAAGAAAAGACAACAATAACCATACTTTTTTAGGGATTCTGCTGCTTTTTTTTGCTTTCATAGCCCTCTTCCTTTCTATCCATTTTTATAACTACAGTTTAGCAGAATTTACGGGTCTGATAAGGTGGATTTTTTTTCACCCCTTTTTTCCCTATTTGGCTGTGGCAAAAAGTTGTACTTTATTTTATACTGAATATGCCAGTACGAATAAGGAGGAAAATCATGCGTATTACCATTACCAGCCAGGGCTATGAAGCAGTCATTGAAACTCTGGGAGCCGAGCTGAAATCCTACAGGGCTCCTTCAGGAAAGGAATATATCTGGAACAGCGATCCCCAATACTGGATGCGTTCCTCCCCTCTTCTTTTTCCCACTATCGGCAATGTACGAAACAATAAAACCATAATTAACGGTGTGGAATATCCTATGGCCAAGCACGGATTTTGCAAGGAATCCGAATTTGCCGTAGCAGAGCACAGTGCAAATCGCCTTACCCTTTCCCTGAAGGATAATGCCTTCACCAGAGAAAGCTACCCCTTCGCATTCGAGCTTCGCCTCACCTATGAGTTAATGGGAA
>JBJELS010000051.1:0-3514 GCA_051879275.1 Lachnospiraceae bacterium | reverse complement strand
AAGAGGGGAAATCCCCCTACTATTGCAGGAAAATAAGCTAAAAGTAGGGTTGCGTATTAGAAGTAGTTCCCACTGGAGCCGGATAAGCAGGCCAAAAGTAGGGAGGAAAGAGGGGGAAAGAGTACGAATAACGCAGCAAAACTATAAAAAGAAAAAAATTAAAGGTATACGGAGGATTGTATAATGAAAAAAATTGAAGCTCAGTTAAGAAAAGAAATGAAGGAATTAGAGAGTATAATCAATAGGTCTAAAAAGGCACTTCAAAATGTACCTGAAGGATATTTGCGAATAGTCAAAAAAGAAAGAGGTGTGGAATATTATTACAAAGACGAAAATAGAGACAGAGGCAAAAACGGCAGATACATAAAGAAAAAAGAAATGAAGTTGGCAGAAAGAATTGCCCAGAGAGACTACGATACAGGAATTTTAGCTAATGCAGAAGAAAGAAAAAGAGCAATAAAAAGCTTTTTGGAAAAATATGAAAGGACAGATTTAAAAAAGGTATATCAAAAAATAAGTCCCCATAGAAGAGAACTCATTAGCCCTGCGATTCTTCCTGAGGAGGAATATATTAAAGCATGGCAGGAGGTAAAGTATAATAATAAAGGATATAAAGAGGAAACTCCTGAAATCATTACAGAAAGAGGAGAAAGAGTAAGGTCAAAATCCGAAAAAATTATTGCCGATAAACTAAATTTGATGGGAGTTCCCTATCGATACGAATATCCTCTTCTATTGGGAAATCACCTTAAGGTATACCCGGATTTTACTATTCTGAATATAGCTACTAAGGAAGAAGTATACCTAGAGCATTTTGGTATGATGGATGATAGAGAATATGTGGAGAGTGTGGTTCATAAGCTTAATACATATGGAAAAAATGGGATTTTTCCGGGAGTCAATCTGTTCATCACTTATGAAACCAGTAAAAATCCATTAAACGTAAAAGCTCTGGATGAACTGATAAGAAAGAGATTTTGTGCAGAGTAAAGCTGGATAAGAAAAAAGGCGAACATTTCTTTTAGTAATAAAAACTGCAATAGTATTAGATATCTTGGAAGCAATGAGACTGCAGTTCATACTTTGGAGATTCCAGCAATGTTTTGCAATAAGAGTAACTACTCAGCTTGTTTGAAGGAGAAAGTATTCGTGAGATAATCAAATTCATAAACATCTTTCCTGATTTTTGGGAGCATAGGCCAGCTGGGATAGGGAAATACAGACCTTGCTGGTTTTATCATTGTGTTTCAGAGTATATTTTTTGCTTCTGACTCAGCCCATTTCATCAATATACTCTTTTTGACATTTTGTGAAATTTAAGGGGAGCCTTGCCAGAATCTTATAATCCTATTGATGGGTCACATCTATTTGCATCACAGAACTTACCTACATAACTTATGAACACTACTTAGACGAACTTGTTGATATAGTGGTGGCTTCAATTACACGCTTTATGACAGAAATAGAACATGAAGTAATTATAGCCGGGAAAAAAGCAACAGCAGATATTATTCATATTTTGGTTAGCTCTAATTTATACGGTTATTTTGAACCTGTAACTCATAATATGGAGCGTGAGGAAGCACACATTTATATAGAATAGCTCAAATACTTTTTTGATGTTGGATGGGCAGATATCCTGCAGCTAAAAAAGTAAGTGCCATTCCACGGTATTTTTTTGACAATAGGCTAGACAGAACTAACTAAGAATAATTTCATTCAGGAGGAAATAGGAAAATAAAAGAAAAAAGTGTATTTTTCCATTTGTTCAAGTACATGGGTAAATTTATAATCATAATGGCACTTTCCATTATATTGGCGGCTGTGGCTGCGATATTAAATCTGAGTGCATATGTGTGCGTTTATAATGATGCAAAGGAAATCGTACATACAATGGGAGATTTTTCTAAACTGGATCAGGAATGTTTGATCAGCTTAGGCTGGCGGGCGGTATTTCTGATTGCGATGTCATTTGTAACCTATGGATTTGCATTGCTTTTTTCCCATATTACGGCGTTTAATACTGTGGCTAAAATCAGAACCAGGTTAGTTCGCCACATCGGACAGCGACCGTTAGGTTATCATTTTGAGAATCCCAGCGGAAAACAAAGAAAGATTATTGAATGATTAAGAGAATTAGCAGAGTGGTATCTTGCTAATGAAGCAGATGTAAACAAGATATCATTTTGGGATTACATTGATACAAATTTGATCTGACTATAAATTGCTAGCAGAAGGGGCTGCTGCATAATAGATGAACAATCTATGGTGCATCAGTCTTTTTTTAGTGTATGAGGATACCGCTTCTATAAGGAAATCGTTAACACGAGATCAAATGCGTAAGTTTCCAAAGTACGTGTAGGATAACAATGTATATTACAAATATGATGAAGTAATATATGCCAATTTACAAATTGGGTGGAAATGACCAGAAAAGTTGATAATAAAGCAACTATTATGTACAATGTGAACAAGAAACAAATGATCAACTTGCAACTATTCAGAGCTATGTAACAGCGATTTTGCGAATGGGGTTCTGAATAGTTGCAGTGAATTAAAAACATGAATTTAAATAGAAATGGGGAGTGACTTATCAGATACTATATTGGCATTGACGGGGGAAGTACAAAAACAACATTTGCAATCGCGTCAGAGGATGAAAAACTACTGAATACAGTGACGAGGGCAGGCTGCTCTTATCAGTCCATCGGTGCAGATGCAACCATACGACTACTGGATCGGGAGATACGAACCATTTTGGCTTCAATGGAAGTGCCGATAGAGGGTTGCATAGGCTGTTGTATCGGTATGCCCTGTTATGGAGAAAATCCCGGAATTGACCAGATGATAGAAGAGAAACTGAAGCAGTTATTGTCGCCAATGCCGATTCACATGGTAAATGATGTGGAAGTAGGATGGGCGGGTTCCTTAAAATGCAGAGAGGGAATACATGTGGCAGCAGGGACTGGTTCCATTGTATTTGGGAGAGGAAAGAATCAGGAATTCCTGCGATGTGGCGGGTGGAATGAATTTTACGGAGATGATGGAAGCTGTTACTGGATTGGACGTCAGGCCATGAATCTCTTCTCCAAGGAGGCAGACGGACGTGTGCCCCGGGGAGCGTTGTATGAAATTGTGCGGAGGGAGTTTGGCCTCATTAACGACTTTTACTTTACGGATGTTATTCAGGAAAGCTGGGCTCCGTACCGCTGGAAGGTAGCGGCGTTTCAAATGTATGCGTATGAGGCATATATGGCGGGTGATCCTTCGGTGGAGATTCTGTACCGAAGTGCAGCCCATGAGCTTGCATGGATGGTAAAAGCTATAAAAGAAAAACTGAGTTTTACCTCAGATAAGATAGATGTTTCCTATTCTGGTGGTTTGTTCCAGGTGGGGGATTTGATCCTACGGCCGTTCCAAAAAGAGATTGAGGATCTGGGATGCACCTTGAAGCCGCCGGCCTATTCAGCAATAGAAGCCGCCCTATTACTGGCCAGGAGACAGTTTACCTAGG
>JBJELS010000050.1:0-17390 GCA_051879275.1 Lachnospiraceae bacterium | reverse complement strand
AAAAAAGCCTCTTGAGACTGCTTGAGATAAGCGGACTCAAGGGGCTTTTCCAATTACAGTTGTAACCTAAGTACTTATAGGTTATAATGTATACATCAAAATACACTAACGTTACAAAAGAAAGTGAGAACAAAATGAAGCACATAAGGAAAGTGATTGCACCGGTTATTATTACTGCCATAATCGTTTTGTACTATTTGGGAGTTGGAGCGGTTTTACTTTTGACACCGCTTGTACCGGGAGTCGCCATTCTGATTGGAGCCATATCGGTGATTCTTTCGGCTGTGATGATCAGTGTATTGGTGGAAAGAATCAAAGAGATAAGGAGTGGTGAGGAAGATGATCTTAGTCAATACTGATTACATTACCGGAAAAGAACTGGAAATGCTGGGTCTGGTACGGGGAAGCACAATTCAGACGAAAAACCTGGGGAGAGATATCACTCAAGGCTTTAAGACTTTGGTAGGCGGAGAATTGAAGGCCTATACCGAAATGATGAATGAGGCGAGAGCCCTGGCTACCAAGCGCATGGTGGAAGAAGCAGAGAGGCTGGGAGCAGATGCAGTAGTAAATATCCGCTATGCATCAGCAGCAGTAATGCAGGGGGCTGCTGAGGTGATTTCCTATGGTACAGCAGTAAAATTTAAATAGAGTTGATTAGATAAAAAGCAGCCTGATTGCAGAGCTGCTTTTACTTACTTAAGTGGAAAAAATAAGAAATGAAGATTAGAGAACAATTTTATCGATGGAAGCGTTATTTTATTTTTGCTTTGCAGTATTATTTGCTGGAAAAGCCCAGAGGATTGGATTTTACCATGAGAGATATGGAAATACCGGAGGGAAATGATGCTTTGGCTCACGGATACAGTAAAACAAATGAGAAACATCTAAGGGATATCTTTCAAAAACTGCCCTTTGAGGATGAGCTGAGTATTTTGGATATTGGCTGTGGAAAGGGTGTAGTATTAAAAGAAGCAGCCAAATATCCTTTCCATAAAATCGGAGGGATAGACCTTAACACCAGCCTGGTAAAAATAGCCCAAAAAAACCTCAGGAAGCTGCATCTGGATCAAAGAGTCAGCTGTGAAGAGGTGAATGCTCTGGAGTACAAGGGGTATGGGGATTATAATGTATTCTTTTTCTTTAATCCCTTTCCGGAGGATGTTTTAGCTAAGGTATTGGACAGAATTATTGAGAAAACCCGGGAAAACGGGAAAGGTATCTGTATCATATACCATAATCCCCTGTTTCACCACATCGTAGAAGCAAAAGGTATTTTTGCACTGGAGAATAAGCTCTATGATTCTCTCAAGCAATATGAAACTTACATATATACTTCCCACGTCGGATAGTAAAGTATCGGAAAGAAGTAATGCTTTTTCTTTAATCTGCACATACTAAGGAAAAAATAAGGAGAACCTTAGATGACAGAAAAAGAAAAGTATAATGAGATAATCGTTATCGGTGCAGGACTGGCAGGATTATTGACGGCCTGGTATCTGAAAGAGGCCGGAAAGCAGGTACTGATTCTGGAAGCGGATAAAGTGGCCTCGGGACAAACCGGAAGAACTACCGCTAAGATTACCAGTCAGCATGGGATAAAATACAGCACACTGATTAAAAAAGCAGGAAGAAAAACAGCCCAATTATATGCCAATGCAAATCAACAGGCTATTGATGAATATGAGCGCCTGATTAAAGAAAACAAAATCCGCTGTGAATTTAAAAGATGTCCGGCCTATCTATATGCAAAAACACAAAACAAAGCAGAGCAGCTTAAGGAAGAAAGCGACGTGGCTGCCAGTCTTGGAATACCGGCTTTTTTTACGGGGAAAACAGAGCTTCCTTTTGCCATAGAAGGAGCAGTATGCTTTGAAGAACAGGCACAGTTTCTTCCTTTGGATTTTGTACAGCAGCTGGCCAAACATCTGGAAATTCGAGAAAATACACAGGTGATCAGTATAAAGGGAAATCAAGTGACTACAAAGACAGGGGTGATTGAAGCAGAGAATATTGTGGTTGCTTCCCATTACCCTTTTCGTAATTTACCGGGCTTTTACTTTCTAAGACAGCATCAGGAAAGAAGCTGTGTGCTTAAGCTCTCCGCCTGTAAGCAAATGGAAGGGATGTATCTGGGGGTAGATGAAGACTGTCTTTCTTTTCGGCAGATGGGAAACTATCTGCTTTTGGGAGGAGGGGCACATCGCACCGGATGCAATCAATCAGGAGGAAAATACGAATTTCTGGAACGGGCAGCAAGACAGTATTTTCCCGAAGGGAAAATAGAAGAGCGTTGGTCTGCTCAGGATTGTATGCCTCATGACGGGGTTCCTTTTATTGGAAGATATTCTGCGTTTACTCCCCATCTCTACGTAATTACCGGCTTTCAAAAGTGGGGAATGACTTCATCCATGGTAGCTGCACAGATGATTCGGGATGCCATCTGCGGAATCGAAAATCCTTATACGAAAGTATTCACTCCACAAAGGTGTCGAATCAGAGCGGGAATGGGAAATTTTCTCATGGATACGGGAGTGAGCCTTACAGGATTGATAAAAGGTGGGCGAGGCCGATGCACCCATCTGGGATGCAAGCTGGAATGGAACCCCGAGGAAAGAAGCTGGGACTGTCCCTGCCACGGCTCCCGCTTTAATGAGTCAGGAAAAGTATTGGACAATCCGGCAATCCGAAACCGGGATTGACGGAAGGAAAATGAGCGGATATGATGGATGTAATACAAAAGAGAATGCTTTTGGAGGTATTTATGAGTAAATTAGGTAAGCAGCTTCAGGATAAACAAGAAGAACTGATTCAAATACGCAGGGATTTTCATCGACATCCGGAGTTATCTTTGCAGGAATTTCGTACCGCACAGGTAATTGAAGAAGAATTGGAAAAGGTGGGTATTTTGCACCGCCGTATCGGAGCTACCGGTGTATTGGGTATTTTGCAGGGAACGGGCCGGGGAAAGGGAATAGTAGCATTAAGAGCGGATATCGATGGGCTTCCCCTTGTGGAAACGAGCCAGGCTCAGTATTGCTCTCTGACAGAAGGAGTTATGCATGCCTGCGGACATGATGCCCATACGGCATGTTTATTAACAGCCGCCAAGGTATTGGCCGAGAATCGAAGCTGCTTTGGAGGAGAAATACGGTTTATTTTCCAGCCGGCAGAGGAAATCGGCAAAGGAGCTTCGGATTTTATCGAGGAGGGAGTGATGGAAGGGGTTGAGCGGGTCTTCGGACTGCATCTTGCTCCTGACTTAAGGATAGGAACCATAGGAGTAACTCCGGGATTAAATAATGCGGCTGTAGATCATTTTCGGATTCTGGTAAAGGGAAAGGCCACCCATGTGTCTACCCCTCAGCTGGGAGCAGATGCCCTATATGCAGGCTGCCAGATTATGACAGCCTTACAGGGACTGGTTTCCAGACGAACCTCTCCGGTGGAACCGGTGATTATCGGGGTGGGAAAATTTCAGGCAGGAACCACCTACAACGCGGTACCAGGAGCAGCTGAGCTGGAAGGAACTACACGAACCATTTCCGAAGAAATGCGAATGCAGGTGCGCAGATGGGTGGAGGAAACCGCGGCACAAATTTCTGCCTTAAGCGGAGCCGAAGCAGAAGTCATCTGGACAGGAATCACACCGGCATTAATCAATGATATACAGGCAAGTACAGAGGCTAAGGCAGTGGCAGAATCCCTGGCGGATATAACCACCAGGGAGGTTAAGGTGATTACCGATCGGCCTATTTCTTTGGGAGGAGATAATTTTGCGGAATTTCAGCGGGTGGTGCCCGGCTGCTATGCCTATTTGGGAACGGCTAATCCGGAAGTGAAAAACAGTCTGAACAGCTTACATAACGGAAACTTTGATTTAGATGAAGAGGCCCTCCCCTTAGGTGCAGGTCTCTATGCAGAATATGCCCTGTGGTGGCTGACGAAAGAGTGAATATACCATGAAAAATCCATTACATTATCAATTATCTGAATATGACTGCGGCCCTACCTCCATGCTGAATGCCATGAGCTATTTATTTGAACGGGAAGAGCTTTCTCCGGAGCTTATCCGTAACATTATGCTGTACAGCCTGGACTGCTATGGAAAAGATGGAGCCAGTGGAAAGAGCGGAACCTCCTGCATGGCAATGATGTTTTTATGTAATTGGCTGAATGGCTTTGGAACAGCCGGACATCTGCCTGTTTCAGGCTCTTTTTTATCCGGGGAGGCTGTAAATTTCAGTCAAAACGGAAAACTGAGAGATGCTCTGTGCCGTGGCGGAGTGGCCGTAGTAAGGGTAGATTTTGAAGGCTGGCATTATGTGCTTTTAACCGGAATCAGTCAGGAAGATGTATACGTCTTTGACCCTTACTATCGGGAGGAAGCCTTTAACAGGAAAGAAATCAGAATGATCAAGGATTGTCCTGCAAAATATAATCGTATTGTGCCCATTTCCTTTTTTGAACGAGAGGAGCTGGAGGTCTATGCCTTTGGCCCAAAAGAGACCCGGGAAGCGGTAATCCTGTTTAATGAAGAAAAAAAGCTGACAGCAGAAAAAACCATAGAATACATTATTTGATTATTATATACATTGAAACAGTGACAGCCAATCCGGGGAAATTTTAGAAATTAATTTTCCTGAATTGACAAATTTTATCAACAGGTGTATAGTTTTATCAATAGTTTATCGGCAATGAGGGAGTAGTTTGCGCGAAGCGTGATTTGTCAACATTCTGGGGACCTGATTATTCATTGGGAAGCCTGGCAAATCTTAATGAATGAGACTCATGCGTGTTTAAGGCAGTTTTTTCTGTATATGGCACGCACGAAGTCTTTTTTTATTTTACGCATGCCGATTTAATTCAAAAAAGTATGTATGGATAAACTTCAGAAAGGGAGAAGAGTATGGGAATGTTTATTGAGCTGGTATTGATTGGCGTGGGGCTGGCCATGGATGCCTTTGCAGTGGCGATCTGTAAGGGCCTTTGCATGAAAAAGGTGGACGGGAAGCAAACCTTGACAATCGGCCTTTTTTTTGGAGGCTTTCAGGCATTGATGCCTTTTATCGGCTGGCTTCTGGGCAGACAGTTTGAGCAGTATATTACCAGCATAGACCACTGGATTGCTTTTATTCTGCTTGGCTTCATCGGTGGAAAGATGATTAAGGAGGCCTTAAGTAAGGAAGAGGAATGTGAAGTCTGCTCAGTAGAAGGAAGCAAGCTGGATTTAAAGGAGCTTTTCGTTTTGGCTGTTGCCACCAGTATTGATGCCCTGGCGGTAGGAATTACCTTCGCCTTTTTAAATTATCCTATTGTGGAAGCTGTTGCTATTATTGGTATACTTACCCTTTTTATTTCTGTAGGAGGTGTATATATTGGAAATATTTTTGGAAGCAAATATAAAAAGAAAGCGGAATTTGCCGGTGGAATAATTTTAGTGCTGATTGGCTTAAAAATTCTGGTTGAGCATCTTTTAGGTTAAGGAGAGGAGGTATAAAAGGAAATGGAATTGACGTATAGTATAGCAGAGTTATTTCTTTATTTTCTGATTTATTCTTTTATGGGGTGGATTGTGGAAAGCTGTTACTATGCCATCAAGAATAGACATTTTTACAATAAAGGCTTCTTAAATTTGCCCCTATGTCCTTCTTATGGAATTGTTTTTGCCTTATGCCTGCCCATATTATCGACACAGACGGGAAATTCAGTTTTTCAGTACCTGACTATTCTGGCAGTAATGACGGTAACAGGAAGTATATCCGATTTATTTATGAAACGGATGGGCTACAGTATTTTCTGGTCCAGAGAGGAACGAAGCCTGTTTTCGGGAAATATCACAGGCCTGTTTTTCACTCTTATTATGGGAGGTATCTATTATCTGGTTTATTTATTGCTGCATCCCTTTATTTTTGCCGGGATTGAACTGCTGCCGGATTCTCTGATCAGGCTGATTTCGGTTATCTCCTTTGGGATACTGGCAGTGGACTTTGTCATTATGATGATGGCTGTACATACAGGAAAAAAATATAGTCGCCATGAAAAAGAAACAAAGAGATTTTATGACCATCTTGCAGAATTTCTCTGGAAGAGGCTGCAGCATGCCTATCCCGGTATTGATGAGAAAACAGAAGACAAATCAAAGGACTATGTGTTTGCTGAAGGTCTCTGCTTTGATAAGCTGGTTTGGGTATTCTTAGTCTCTTCTTTTCTGGGAGATATTATTGAGACTCTTTTTTGTCGGATAACCGGTGGGGTGTGGATGAGCCGCTCCAGCCTGCTTTACGGACAGTTCAGCGTAGTGTGGGGAATTGGTGCGGTTGTGCTCACAGTTGCTCTGAGACGATTAGTGGGAAAAGAAGATCGCTATGTTTTTCTGGCCGGCTGCTTTATCGGAGGAGCCTATGAGTATTTGTGCAGCGTATTTACAGAGGTGTTTTTTGGTACAGTTTTCTGGGATTATAGTGAAATGCCCCTGAATATCGGGGGAAGAACCAATGTACTGTACTGTTTTTTCTGGGGAATACTATCAGTAGTATGGGTAAAGATTATATATCCGCCCATGAGCAGACAGATTGAGAAGCTTCCGGCTTTACCGGGAAAAATTTTCACCTGGATAGTGGTTCTGTTCATGATCTGCAATGGTCTTTTATCTGCAGCAGCAATGGCTCGGTATACTCTGCGGCAGGATACAGGCGAAGCCGTAAATGTGATTGAGCATTTTCTGGATGAAAACTATGATGATGCTTTCATGGAAAAACGCTGGCCCAATATGGTGGTGGCAAAAGAGTAGTCTGATTATTAATCAGACTACCCAAGCCTCAGTCCCAGACCGGCAAAAATCGTATCCGGCTTTAAGCGTAGGACGGAATACATTTCTCCCGACATGCAAAAACCACAATCATCACAGACATCCAGTAATTTTCCGGGACATTGAGGTATTTTGGTTCCGTCATTCAGAATATAATTGGCAATCCAGCAGTCTTTCTTAAAGCCTCGTTGTTTCATTATGGTCAGTCCGGATACGGTGTTCATAATGGGATAACCGGCTTTTTTATATTGAATAAGCTCATCGATTACTTCACAGCGTTCTTCCCAGGTCATGGTTAATTCCTCAGTCTCCGGGAAAGGGGTATGTAGATTGAAGGCAATGGATTTAATGGCAGGATTTTCCTTTGCATACTTCACAATCTGGGAAAGAGATTCCCGATTTACGCGGTTTATTGCCATAGCAATACTCAGATTAGGATGATTGCTGGAGCGGATATTCTCATCCAGTTTAACAAAAGTACCCTCACCGCGGATCAGATCATGATATTTTCCATAGCCGTCCACGCTGACCCAGACAGAATCTGCCAGAGTATCGGAAAAAGGCCTCTGTCCATTTGTTGTTAATGTACAGGAAAAGAACCCCAGTTCCTTAGCCAATCGGTATAAATCATTCAGATTCTTATCACCTTCATGCCAGAGTGTGGGCTCTCCCCCTTCAAAATCGATAAAGCGGGATCCCTGCTTATAGGAATAGATTAATTCCTCCTTAATTTGTTTATAGGATTTCATGGAGGAACAGCCATGCCCGGAGGGAGTGCAGTGTCTGCACTTCAGATTGCAATAATCGGTAATAAATAAAACGGTCTGTAAGGGCTGTTTTTTATTTAAAATTCTGCTTTTAAAAAACCACAGAGGCATATAGGCCAGTTGCTTTAACATGGTTTTTGCTTTCCTTTCGCTTCTATTTTCAGTTATCGTAAAATCAGATGCAGGGCTACTGCAAGGGGATACCCTACAGCAATCCCGGTGGCTACACCCACCAGAGCGAGAGTTACCGGAATCTTGTTTTCGCGGGTACGTTCATGCTTGAAGGTATAGAAAAAGTTTTTGCGGATAATTAGCAGCATGATCAGAATAACAACGGCTCCATAGTAGTACCAGGTAAGTACCACATGAAGAAGCTGAAGAATCCAGATAATATTCAAAATATTGGCCAGCTTCTGAGCCTTTTTCTGTCCGATAACGATGGGCAGAGTCTTTCTTCCTACAGCTTTGTCTCGTTCCATATCACAGGTGTTGTTAATCAGCATAAACTGAGAAACGATTAACATCATGGGAATGGTTTTGTATAAAATCAGCCAGTCGATTTCCCCTGTTAATGCAGCATACACACCCAAGGGAATAAGTCCCCCCATAGTAAAGCCTGCCAGGGGTTCTCCGATGGGAAGATAGGAGGTGGCAACCTTGGTTCCGGAGTAAGTCGCAGCGATTATTCCTCCTGCAAGTCCAATGAGAGCAGGCAGGATTCCGCTGACCAGAATCACATAAATTCCCATGAGGCCGGCTGCAGCAAAAAGACCTATACCAATCCAAAAGGCGGGTCTGGGATTCTCCACCTGATGATAGGCCAGAGGGGCATCTCCTTCGTAAGCGATATTTTCAAGAGTATCATTACCACTGACGTAATCAAAGTAATCGTTCAAAATATCTACAGCTGCATTCATTAACGTGGGAATGAGCAAAAGACACAGGGTCAAAAACAGGGGAGGTCTTCCTATTCTTTCTATGGCAAACAGAACGCCCAGTATAGCCGGTGCTGTAGCGGAAAGCAGGACAGCCATGGGGGTCATGGCATTAAGGGCAATGGAGAAGGTAACCTTTTTTGTCGGTAATTCCGACGGTGTTCCGGATTCTGATTTTACTTCCATTTTGCTTCTTTATCTCCTCTATGTTTAAATTTACACATTATACGGATGTGTAATGGCTTATTAATTCATTACTATATAGAAATTAATGAACATAGTCAACTGTTATTAATGGGTCAGTTGGTAAAGGACAGATAGAAAAATCCTTGATTTTAGTGGGCAGATGATAGATAACGGGGAAATCGTGACAAAATGATTAAAGTGTGTTAAGCTATATCAAACATTATGTAATTGGTAAAAGTATTTGGAGGTATTAAAAGCATTTTCTTTAAAATGATGAAAATGCCTTTTTTGTAGGTGAAGACTGCAAAAAAGGCGTTTTTTAGCATGGAATGAAGAGTATTGTGATAGAAAGCCTGAAGTGGTACCAAAAGTGAGGAGGATAAAGGGCAGCGAATGGCAGCACAGGCAATCGGGCTGTCTGAATAAACGTAAATACAGCCTGTATACATATGGGGATTACTATGGAAAAAATGAAGATTTTATTGGTGGATGATGAAAAAACAGAGCGTGAGGGAATCCGTTTTCTTATAGATAAATTCAAGCTTCCCCTTATGGTAGCAGAAGCAGTGAATGGAAAAGCGGCCTTTGAATATATCCAGAAAAATAGGGATATTGATATCCTGCTTACGGATGTAAAGATGCCATTTATGGACGGATTGGAGCTGGCAAAGAAGGTCAATGAGTTTAATCCGGGTATTGTGATTATTATTTTCAGTGCCTACGGAGAATTTGATTATGCAAAAAAAGCCTGTGAAGCAAACGCGGTAAATTATCTGTTGAAGCCCATTGAACTGGATGAATTTAAGCAGGTAATGGATAAGGTAATGAAGCTCTGCAGAGAAAGAAAACAGCTCAGTGATCGACAGGAATCATTAAGAAACTCGGATAAAAGGCTGTGGCTGTACCGGCTGATCAATTCCAAGGATTCCCTTGCCGATGTATCGGAAGTGCTGAAAGGGCAGTATCAGATTAATCTGGAAAATAAATACATACGCTTTATCAGTGTGGAGACCAGAAATAATTATTTTGAACAGAAGGAAGAGGAATTTGAAGAAATTCTGAAAAAGAATCTGGTAAAAAACTATGAGACAATCAACCTGTATCCTAATTTAACCTATATTTTACTGTATGGAAATGAAAATACGGATGAAGAGGTAATTGAAAATTCCATCCGAAAAATTTACTCCTGCCTTACAGACAACAGGGGAGAAATGTTTTCGGTTATTGTGGGAACCCGATTCTATGGTATGAAGAATTTTCGGGAAAAGCTGCAGGAACTGGAGGATACCATCAAGGATACCTTCAGCTACTTTTCCGGCATCATCTATGTTTCCAAAACCAACCTTAAAGATGCAGGTGCCATTGAAGAACAGCTGCAGATTAAGGACAGCGTTATGCGAAGCATCAGGGACAGGAATCTTCCTGCTGTTAAGGAGCAGCTATTGGTGTATTTAAAACGGCTGGAGATGGAGAAGTCCTCCAGTGCCTTTTACGCAAAGTATCTCATGCTGGATATTGCCAAGGCCATTTATCAGACCTACGGAACCTACAATGAAACCGTAATTATGGAGACCGCCAATGCTATTATGAACAGCAATGATCTGAAAAAGGTGGGAGAGGTACTGTCCGGTATTCTGGATGAGCTTATAGCGGCCGATAAAGAAAGTCTGCCGGATACCAGCCAGGCAGTGGCAGAAATCAAAAAAGTAATTAAAAATGAATATATGAACGATATTGGACTGGAGGATATTGCGGATAAGGTTTGTCTGACTCCCGCCTATGTCAGCTTTATTTTTAAAAAGGAGACCGGCAGCAATCTGGTTAAATATCTTACAGATTACCGGATGAAGAAGGCAAAGGAGCTGTTGGAAAACAGCAAAATGAAAATTGTGGATGTAGGGAAGGCCTGCGGCTATCAGAACCAGTCCTATTTCAATAAATTATTTAAGCAGTATTATCGCCTTACTCCTAAGCAGTTCAGAGAACAGCTATAGAAAAAATCCTGAAAAAACTGAGGTAAAAATGAAAAGATTCTGGAACTGGTTTTTGAAAAAGGCTTCCCTGAAAAAGAAGCTGATTATCAGCTATATGGTATTAGTGTTGATTCCCATTCTGATTTTGGGCTGCTATTCTTTCTATACGGCAAACCAAAATCTGATTAAGCAGACGGATGAGACGATGAGCAATAATCTGGAGCGTATGATCTCAGAGCTGAATTCCAAATTTGAGCGGGAACAGGATTTTACCAAGTATCTTGCCTATAATCTGGAGTTTCGGGAAACTTTAGAGGATAATGCCTATGACAGCAGTGCCATTGCCCGAAGCCTGAACAAAACGGTGGAACCGATTTTCTGGTATTTCATTACCAGTGATGAGAATATCAAGGAAATTCATATAGTAACACCCTATGTTTTGGATGATATCGGTTCCTTTTTAAAAGCAGTAGGTGAAAATACGGATACTCAGTGGTATAAGGAGCATCAAACCAATTTCAATACCCGCTGGAGCTTTGAAGAGGGGAAACTTTTTGCTACCAGAACCGTTTTGGATACGGCCACAAGCAGTAAAATGATTGGGATTTTAAGAACGGAATTTTATCCCGGACGTATGCTTCAGCCCCTGGATACCATGAATTATCTGGATAACGGAATCCTGGTTCTGGATCGGGAGGGACAGGAGGTATACAGCAGAGAGATTTCGGATAAAGTATTGCAGGAGGAGATTTGCCGTGCCATTGCAGCAGAAGAAATAAAGGAGGAACAAAACAACGGCAGATATATCCTGAAAACAGCAAATTTAGCGTATGCTCAATGGGATATTTACTACTTTATTGATAAAAGTATGATTCTGGATGAGACCCGTTCCATTATTATTTCTACCCTTTTAATGGTGCTGGTCTGCAGTGTGTTGATTACCATTCTGGTGGGAATCGTTTCCACGGTAATCAGCCGTCGGATTTTAAGGCTGAAGGGTCAGGCGGAAAGAATAGCAGCAGGAGATTTGGAAAATCCGGTCTTTACGTCTGATACGGATGAAATCGGCATAGTGACTAACAGTCTTGGCAAGATGACGATTCAGTTGGATGAAATGATCAATCGGGTATACAAAATAGAGCTGGAAAAGAAAGCTTCTGAACTGGCGGCCCTTCAGGCTCAAATGAATCCTCATTTTCTATATAATTGTCTGTCATCCATCAAGTGGAGTGCCCTGCGCAAAGGAGATGATGATATTGCGGACATTGCCGGACTGATTGCAAAATTTTATCGTACAGCCCTAAATAATGGTCAGCAGATTACCACCGTAAAAAGTGAGCTGGAAAACATCGAATCCTATGTAGCTATTCAAAAACGTATGCATGATGAGGGCTTTGAGGCAGAATATCGTTTGGATGAGGAAGGGATGGAATGCAGTATGCCCAATTTTCTTCTCCAGCCGTTAGTGGAAAATGCCATAGAGCATGGGATTGATTACATAGAAGACGGCAGTCGGGGAAAAGTAATTATTCAATATCAGAAGACTTTCGGTTTTCTGCATTTTCATATTTATAATAACGGTCCCCGGATCGAATCTCAGGAGATTGAAAAGCTGATTGGGCGACAGGGAAAGGGCTATGGTATTAATAACATTGTAGAACGACTGGAGCTTTACTATGGAAGTACTTATGATTTTTCGGCAATGGTTACTCAGGATGGTTATACCTGCTTTGGCATCAGGATTCCGGATATTCTGGAGGATAATCATAAGGAATAATAAAAATAACCATAAAAAGTTTCAGTTTTCCAAAAAATGTTGCATTTTTTTCCTCATAGGTCATTGATATGATTATTGTATCAAATACAGGAGGTTTTCTTATGAAGAAAAAAGTTTTAAGTATGATTCTTTGTGCAGCAATGTCCATAAGCTTACTGACCGGCTGCCAAAGCAGTTCAACAGCATCAACGGATACATCTTCAACAAATGCATCAACAGACGAGGCTGCCCAGACAGGTACAGAGGCATCGGGCGAAAAAATTACGCTTCGTATGTCTTACTGGAACAGTGAGGATACAGTGGCCGCATTGTTGGATTATCTGGCAGAAGCAGTGCCTGATGTTGAGATTGAATATCAGTTTATTGATAACTCTAACTATGATACCATTATCGATACCCAGTTATCTGCCGGAGAAGGCCCTGATATTATCTGTGAATCTCCCGGCTCCACCCTTCGTCATGCAAGACTGGGTTATCTGGCAAAGGTTAATGAGCTGGCGGCTAAATACTCTTCTGCCGGCACAAGCGTTTACTCCTATGAAGGGGATACATACGCCTTACCGGGTATCAGCTGGTTTGAAGGTATCTACTACAATAAGACTCTTTTTGAAGAGAACAATATCCAATTACCGAAGACCTTTGATGAGTATATAGAAGTGTGTAAGAAATTTCAGGATTTGGGGATTACCCCTTTGGCAGCAGGCCTTAAATCCTGGGAGCCTATGTTAAAGAACTCCATGGCCTTTGTTACCGCGGATTACTTATCTACTGATGCAGGAAAAGGCTTTGGGGAAGCTTACAGAAACGGTGAAGTTACTATGGACGGAACCTGGAATGAATACCTTGAGAAATGGTCAGCTATGATTACCGAAGGAATCTACACTACAGATATGACCGGTGTGGATCATGCACAGGCTCTTGAGCAGTTTGCAACCGGTGGTGCAGCAATGTTCTGTTCCGGGCCCTGGGATTATGATGCAATTATGGAAAAAAATCCGGATTTGCAGCTGGATATGATGCCTTTCCAGGGCAGCAGTGAAAGTGCAGGCTGGCTGATTGGCGGCCCCGGATGCGGATTTGCAGTAAATGAAGCATCTGCGAATAAAGAAGCGGCGCTGAAGGTTCTTGCTGCTATCTCTACCGTTGAAGGGCAGGCTGCTCTTTGGGAAAACAATCAGGGAGGCTCTTCTTATCTGGAAGGTGCTGTCTTTGACTTGCCGGCTGCTTATACCAGCGTTTCCGAAACCCTTGCAGCAGGAAATGTATACTGTCCCTGGAATGAATGGGGAGTGGCAGCAAGTGCCCACGAGACCTATGGAACCGAGTTCCAGAACTATTTATTGGGAAGTCAGGATTTATCAGCTACTTTACAGAATGTAGATGCAGCAGTTGCTGAATTGCTTTCTAAATAAAAAGGTTAAATCAATAATGAGCTATTACAGGATGGATTTACAGAAATATTCTGTAATAGCTCTTTTTTTGCCTTTTTTTGAATGAACTGCATACTGTTTTTCAAGAAAGGAAATTTCCGAAATGATAAAAGCAAAGAAAAAAAGAGAATGCGGCTCTCTGGGTCATTATTTTATTCTGTTTATTTTGCCCGCATTGATTATTTACCTTACCTTCAGTATTTTACCCTTCCTTTTTACCTTTATCTACAGCTTTACCGATTATTCGGATATTAAAATCAAGGATCTGGATTTTGTGGGAATTAAAAATTATCTTACGGTTTTTCGGACTCCTTTGATGAAAATTGCCATTAAAAATTCTCTGATTTATGCAGTTGTGTTAACCGGCTTTCAGGTGATTCTGGGACTGCCTCTGGCAGCAATTTTGAATAGAAAACTGAAAACGAGAAATCTGTTAAGAGCGGTTTATTTTTTTCCCGCAGTATTCAGTTCTCTGATTATCGGTTATTTATGGAACTTTATTCTTTCCTCTTCTGATTATGGGTTGATTAACAACCTGCTGCATCAGCTGGGCTTTCAAACCTTTAACTTCTTTACGGCTGACAGAGCCCTGTATTCGGTAATCCTTACTCAAATTTGGCAGTGGACAGGATGGGCCATGGTTATTTTTCTCGCCAATCTGCAAGGAATTTCACCGGAGCTGTATGAGGCAGCAGCCATTGACGGAGCAGACGGAAGACAGCAGTTTTTCCGGATTACGCTGCCATTGATGTGTCCTTCCGTAAAAATTATTGTGGTAACCGGTCTGATTGGCGGAATGAAGGCCTTTGATGCTATTTATTCCATGACCTCAGGAGGACCGGGAAATGCTACGGAAACGGTAATGACCGTGATGATGGATAAGGGAATTTCTGATGGCTTTTATGCGGTAGGTTCTGCCTTCGGTGTATGCTTCTTTATTATCGTATTGATCATCAGCGGCTTTACCAATAAGCTGATGTCCAAATGGAGTGAGTCAGTTAATTAAAGGTTGTCTGTGCAACAGAAAAGAGGAAGAAATGGGAAAGAGAAAAATTAGAGAAATGAGTAAGAGAGAGCAGAGAAAGCTGTGGATAAGCGAGATACTGATGATAGCTCTCGCCATTATTTGGTTTATTCCTGTTTACTATCTGATTGTGACCACATTAAAAAGTCCTCAGGAAGCAACCCAAAGTCCCCTGGCTTTACCTAAAGTATGGGCTTTTGAAAACTACCTGATTGCCTGGAGCAAGATGGAATATCCCAGAGCCCTGTTTAATACATTGAAAATCACTGTACTTGCAGTAGGAATCATTGTGCTGATTACCTCTCTGGCAGGCTATGCACTGGCAAGGACGAAGACCAGATGGGGAGGAAGGTTCTTTCTTCTGTTTTTGGCCGGACTTATGGTTCCTTTTCAGATGAATATCGTCAGTCTGTTTAAAATTGTAAAAACCATAGGGCTGATGAACAGCGTGTGGGCAGTTATTTTGGTCGATGTGGCCATCAATACTCCCCAGGGGATTTTCCTGTTCAAGGAATTTATTGAATCCTCGGTACCCCGGGAGCTGGAGGAGGCTGCAGAAATCGATGGATGCTCTATACTTCAAAAATTTTTCATAATTGTATTACCTCTTCTGAAACCGGTTATCGCTACAGTGGTGATTATTGTAACTCTTAATGTATGGAATGAATTTATGACTCCCCTGTTGTTTATCCAGAGCAGAGAAAATTCTGTTATCCTCCAGGAGGTATCCAGAAATATCGGTCAGTTCTCTACAGACTGGACGGCACTTTTTCCCATGTTGATGTTGGGTGTGGCGCCGCTGATGCTCTTTTATCTGTTCATGCAGAAATATATTATTGCAGGTGTAGCGGCGGGAGCAGTCAAAGGATAGCCCTTTTGCAGGAGGAGATTACAATGGGTAAGATTATGATTATTGTACCTCACGAGGATGATGAAATCCTTATGGCAGCAGGAATTATTGAACAGGCACTTTTTGAAGGAAAGCAGGTAACGGTGGTTGTAGCCACTAACGGAGACTATGAAGGCTGTGATAAGCTTACCGGCAGTGTCCGTCTGTCGGAGACCATTGAGGGGCTTAAGGTTTTGGGCCTGCCGGAGGACAGGATAATCTTTATGGGTTATGCAGATACCGGTATGAATCCTGCAGATAGCTTTTTATATCGTCTTTTTCTGGAAAAGGACGAAGAGAAAATTTATCCCGGACACTGCTCCAGGGAGACCTATGGATTGGAGGGAAAGCCGGATTTTCACAGGGCCAGATACGGCGTACCGGCTTCCTACACCAGAAAAAATTTCAGAGAGGATTTAAAGGAAATTATTCGCCAGATTGGTCCGGATACTGTATACACCACATCAAAAGAGGATATGCACGGTGACCACAGCGGGCTGTTTCTGTTTGTTAAAGAGGTGCTTTCAGAATTGTATACCACAAAGGACAGACCGGTTTTATATAGCGGTGTGGTTCATTCAAAGGCAGGAGATGAAAACTGGCCCTTAAGAGATACCGGAGTCAGGGAAGGCTTTACCTGTCCTGAAGGGTTTAATGAAGGGAGTCTGAAATGGGAGGAGAGGATCAGCTTTTCGGTTCCGGAAAGCATGCGTTCCTCTGATTTGACCTTAAACAAAAAAGCATTGGCCCTGAGTAAGCATAAAAACGCCCTGAAAGAAGATGCAGTGGACTATTTGTACTCTTTTATTAAGGGAGAAGAACTTTTCTGGAAAATTATCGATTAGGCAGGAGATTATCATGGAATTTAAACGACCAATTTATCCGGTGGAACCCTGGACGATCACCGAGCAGGAATTTAAACAGGAAACCAATTATCGCAATGAGACCACCTTCGCCCTTTCCAACGGCTATTTGGGAACCAGAGGAACCTTTGAGGAGGGCTATGACTTCACCGAAAAGGAAGGACTGGAAGGTAATTTTATCAACGGCTTTTATGAAAGTGAGCAGATTCGTTACGGAGAGTGGAATTTTGGATTTCCGCTGACCAGTCAGTCCCTATTGAATCTTCCCAATATGAAAACCATAAGGGTAGAACTGGAGGACAGAGAGGGGGAAAAGGAAGCTTTTGATATGCGTAACGGTGAAGTGTTAAGATACAGCCGTAAACTGCATATGAAAGAGGGATATGTTTCCAGAGAAGTAATGTGGAAAGCTCCCTCCGGAAAAGTAATCCGAGTAAGGACAAAGCGATTCTGCTCTTTTATCTGTAAGAATTTAATGGTTCAGAATATGGAGGTAACAGCCTTAAACTTTGCAGGAAAGATCAGGTTTATTTCCGTACTGGAGGGAAAGGTGGAAAACCATACCCGTACCACCAATCCTCTCGTGGATTATGGACCTTTTGGTGAACATTTACGATGCGAAGCGTTAAAGACTGACGAAAACAAGGGGATCTTTTATTATGAAGGGACTACTTTAAATTCGGGTCTTAGCATGGCCTGTATGGGATTACATGAAACTAATTGCAGGGAGGGGAG
>JBJELS010000049.1:0-3533 GCA_051879275.1 Lachnospiraceae bacterium | reverse complement strand
CATTCATTATCAAAGGAGTTAAATATGCTTTAGATATTTATGGGAGTGAATTGTATTTTCTGGAAATTAATGATGAGGTTTTGCGTGGTCTTCCGGAAGGCAGACATCAGTTCCATTTGTCGATACCTAAAGAGTACATGGCGAATAATCAATTAAAAACTGTCAGCTTTACGATTGTGGTAGAAGCAGGAACGGATACCGGCGGTGGAGAAACCGAGACGGTTGAAGCACCGACTATTACTCAGCAGCCTGCAGCAACTGCAAGCTATACCAAGGGAGGAAATGCCGCGGCTATTGAGGTGAAGGCATCCGTTACCGGTACCGGTCAGCTTTCCTATCAATGGTATAAAAACAGCACCAACAGTAACAGTGGGGGTACTCTGATTGCTAATGAGGTAGCTTCTACCTTCACCCCGCCTACAGATACAGTAGGAACCTCCTGGTATTACTGTGTGGTTACCAATACAGATACAGCCACAGGGAAAACTGCTTCGATTTCCAGCGATACCACTAAGGTTACTATCGGTCCGGCAGATGGCCGGGCAAGTGTGCAGATGGATGACTGGAGCTATGGGGGAACTGCAAGTGATCCGAGACCTCAATCAGACAGCAATGGGGTGGGGGCGGTCACCTACTCTTATTCGGGAAGAACGAAGAATGGAACTTCCTATGGTCCTACCAGTAAGAAACCTGTAGATGCAGGAACCTATACGGTTACGGCAATCTTTGGAGCCACAAATGATTATAAAGAGGTAAGAGCAGAAGATACATTTACCATAAATCAGACTTCCAAAAGTCTTCAGGATAGTATCAGTAAGGGAATCGGTTATTCCAATACCGGAGAACAAAGGATTTCTCTTCTGAAAAATATAGAATCTTTACCCGGTTACCTTCAAACCGATACAGGACTGACTTATACACCAAATTACAGCGGAAGCAATCTTGCTGAAATTAAAGTGGTTGACAATGAGCTGTCCTTCAGGCTGAAGGAGGGGCTGACTCAAAGTGCCATAGGTAAGGAGACGATTACCATTGCAATTACGGGAATGAATAATTATTCCCGGGTGACACTGGATATGGAGGTTTCCATAATTGATACTACGGCTGCAATACCGGAGAATATCTGGATAAGCGGTGTTGAGGAAGGAAAAGCTTATACCGGACAAAAAATCGTACAGAGTTTTCAGCTATATGACGGAGAGGTACTTCTGGAAGAGAATAGGGATTATACCGTTTCCTATAAAAATAATATCAATGCTTACGAGTGGATATCAGCGTCAGGTGGAGTAGCCATTAAGAGTGAAGGCACTGAAGTTCAGCTGATGGAGGCTGACGGAACACTGCAAGCAGCTGCGTACAGCAATTTTGACCAGAAAAAAGCTCCCCAGATGATTATCAAAATGAAGGGGAACTATTCAGGAACCCATACCATCTACTTCCAGATTAAGAAAACGAATCTTAATGACGGTGCGGTAAAAGCAGATGATCTTTCTGTCACCTATAACAGCAAAAGGCAGATGCCTATTCCCGTGGTTACCTGGGAAGGGAAGGCACTGAAATACAATAAGGATTTCTATGTACAGGAATATGTAGAAAAAAAGAATGATAAAGCGGCCTTTATCGGAGAGTCTAATAACCAGACAATAGAGACTCTTACCCTTGTGGGTATGGGCAACTTCGCAGGAACAAAAGAGATTCAGCTGGTTATCGGTAAAAAAGATGGGGAAGTGGAAGAAATTCCCATGAGTAAGGTAACTGTAAAAGGGATCAAGAACCTGAACTGGAACGAGGAGGATGGAAAAAGCGGAGATGGCTTGACTCAGGGAGCTATAATCGTAAAGTATAAGACGGATGTACTGGAGGATAGAGATATTGTCCCTGACAGTGGTGAATATACGGTAACCTACGAAAATAATGCAGCAGTGGGGACAGCCTCCATTATTCTTGAGGGAACCGGTGAGGATGCTGATAAGGATGGATTTGCCTATATCGGAACCAAACGAATCACCTTCAAGATTAATGGAATCAACATCAGTAAGGTAAAGATATCAGGACTGCTTAAAAGCTATACCTATACAGGTGAAGAGATTAAGCCTATCGAAGGCGGAAGCGATTATGAGCCGGTTAACTTTACCTATCAGGTAAGTAAAGGGGAGGAGCCTACACAGCTGGATGAAGGTGTACACTATACCGTTACCTACCAGAAAAATATAAACAAGGGAACTGCCACTATGGTTCTGGACGGCTGTGAGGAAGAAGGCTATACCGGAACGAAGAAAATTAGCTTTAAAATTGTGGCAGCCCCCATGAATGGCTCACAGTCGGCTTTTCAGGTGGATATAACGGATGAAGCAGCCCGTGTAGGTAAAGGCGGAATAATGAAAATGCCTTATATGAAGGGCGGTGCAAAGCCGGAAGTAACGGTTAAAAATTCTGACGGAGATACGCTGACAGCCGGTATTGACTACACGGTAAGCTATAAGAACAATACTGCTGTAACAACAAGCACGACGGTTAAGATGCCTGCTGTAGTGGTTAAGGGAAAAGGAAACTATTCAGGCACAATTGAAGTACCTTTTGAAATTATGGTAAAAGATCTTGGTGGTGAATACAATGGTGATGTATACATTGTAGCCAAGGATAAGATATTCAGTGATAAGAAGAACGGTTGGAAGCAGAGCATAGCCGTGTATGATGCGGACGGTAAGAAGTTGAGTACCAGGGATTATCAGTTACTGGAATATAAGGTGGGAAGTCTTCCCGCGGGATACAATGCTCTGAAAAAGGGAGACCGCCTGGAGCCGACTTCTGTTATGCCCATAGGCTCAGAGGTCGAGGTTACCATTACGATGATTGGTAATTATACAGGTAAGGTTACCGGGACTTACCGCATCCTGGAAGCAGGCTATGATATCAGTAAGGCAACCATCCGGCTTAAGCCTCAGGAATATACCGGACAGGAAATCGAAATTGATGGAAATGAAGATATTGAGAATGCTTTTTTGAAAATTGGAAAAGATGTACATTATCTCTATCTGAAAAAGGATGGAAAGAATGAGGCCAATATCAGAGTTGTAGAAGGAAGTTATACTAAAAATGTACAGAAGGGAACTGCCAGTGTAACTTTTGAAGGAATTGGCCGGTATGGCGGAACAAAGACTGTAACGTTCAAAATCGGACAGCGTTCCATTGAAAGTTTTTGGAATAGTCTATTAGGCTGGTAGAATGGAGGAAACAATGACATTATTAAAAAAATGGAGAGACACGGCATATTCTGAGACTGCAAATAAGGGAGAGCTTCAGCGTTTTTGGAATACCTACTTTGAAGCAGAGAAGGAGATTTATGCCCAGCTTCTGAAAAACCCCGATGAAGTGGTTTCCGGAACGGTAAAAGAGTTGGCTGATCAATATGAAGTAAGTGTAATGACCATGACCGGTTTTCTGGATGGAATAAATGACAGTTTAAAGGAAGCAAATCCCATTGAGGAAATGAAAGAGGATACAAAAGTCAATCTAGGCTTTGATAAGGCCCT
>JBJELS010000048.1:0-3564 GCA_051879275.1 Lachnospiraceae bacterium | reverse complement strand
CACTGGTAAATTCGGGATTTTTGGATGGTCTTTCGGTTGCGGATGCCAAGAAAAGAATCATTGCTTATCTGGAAGAAAAGGGAATAGGCACGGCAAAAACCAATTTTAAGCTTCGTGACTGGGTATTCTCCAGACAGCGCTACTGGGGAGAGCCTATTCCTATTGTAAAATGTGATAAATGCGGCTTTGTGGCCTTGGAGGAAAAGGAGCTTCCTTTAGAGCTTCCTGATGTAGACAGCTATATGCCCACCGATAACGGAGAGTCACCTCTTGCAGCTATGACGGATTGGGTAAATACTACCTGTCCCTGCTGTGGAGGCCCTGCCATGAGGGAAACCGATACCATGCCCCAATGGGCAGGCTCGTCCTGGTATTTTCTGCGATATACAGACCCGAAAAATACCAAAGCCTTGGCCAGCAAGGAGGCCTTGGAATACTGGATGCCTGTAGACTGGTACAATGGTGGTATGGAGCATACTACTTTGCATCTTTTGTATTCCCGTTTCTGGCATAAATTTCTCTATGATGAAGGGATTGTTCCCTGTCCGGAGCCTTATCAGAAAAGAACCTCGCACGGCATGATTCTGGGCTCTAACGGAGAGAAGATGTCCAAGTCCAGAGGAAATGTGGTAAATCCGGATGACATCGTGCAGGATTATGGAGCAGATACACTGCGTACCTATGAAATGTTTATTGGTGCCTTTGATCTGAGCGCTTCCTGGTCGGAAGACGGAGTAAAGGGCTGCAGAAGATTTTTGGATCGTGTATGGAAGCTGCAGGATATTCTGGTAGATGGGGATTCCTACAGTACAGATATGGAAACCAAAATGCACCAGACCATTAAGAAGGTAAGTAATGATTTTGAAAGCTTAAAATACAATACGGCTATTGCTGCCATGATGGCTCTGATTAATGATTTTTATAAGAAAAATGAAATTAATCGTGCTGAATACACGACTCTTTTAACCCTGCTTAATCCCGTTGCCCCTCATATTACCGAGGAGCTGTGGCAGATTATAGGAAATGAAGGAAGAGTTTACCAGACAGCCTGGCCAAAGTTTGATGAGGCAAAGACGGTAGAGGATACCATTGAAATTGCGGTGCAGGTAAATGGGAAGACCAGAGCATTAATCAAAGTAGCTGCAGATGCGGATAAGGATACTGCTGTTTCGGCTGCAAAGGAGGCACTGGGAGACAAGCTTACAGGCAATGTGGTTAAGGAAATCTATGTGCCCGGAAGAATCGTAAACATTGTTGCAAAATAAAGCAGGAAAATTCAGTCATTGCGGACAGATAAGGGGATAAAAATGGAAATGGTAAAATTGGAGGAACTGTTAAAAAACAACACCTATCCCGGCAGGGGAATCGTCATCGGAAAAACTCCTGATGGAAAAAAGGCAGTTACGGCTTATTTTATTATGGGAAGAAGTGAGAACAGCCGGAACCGTATTTTCGTGGAGAATGGAGACGGGATTCGGACTCAGGCCTTTGATCCTTCAAAGATGACAGACCCTTCACTGATTATTTATGCACCGGTAAGAGTTTTGGGAAACAAAACCATCGTAACCAATGGGGATCAGACGGATACCATTTATGAAGGAATGGACAAACAGATGACCTTTGAGCAATCCTTAAGATGCAGAGAGTTTGAGCCGGATGCACCAAACTATACGCCCCGAATTTCCGGTATTTTGCATCTTGGAGGGGGAAAATTTAACTATGCTATGTCTATTCTAAAAAGCAATAACGGTGATCCTTCGTCCTGCAATCGCTATACCTTTGCTTATGAAAATCCCGGAGCGGGTGAGGGACATTTTATCCATACCTATATGCAGGACGGTAATCCCCTTCCCAGCTTTGAAGGAGAGCCCAGACTGGTGGAAATAAAAGGAAGTATAGATGAATTTACAGACAGGCTTTGGAGCAGCCTGAATGAAGAGAACAAAGTATCTTTATTTGTACGGTTTATAGAAATCGAAAACGGAAAGTGGGAAACCAGAATCGTCAATAAAAGAGGGTGACCAAAACATTAATTAATGCAGGATGACAGGAGGAAAGCAAAGTGAAAGAGCTGGAATTAAAATATGGATGCAACCCCAATCAGAAGCCTTCAAGGATTTATATGAAGGGGGAGGGTGAGCTTCCCATAAAGGTATTATGCGGCAAACCGGGATATATCAATTTTCTGGACGCATTTAACGGCTGGCAGCTGGTGAAGGAGCTGAAGGAAGCAACTAAGCTTCCGGCGGCAGCCTCTTTTAAGCATGTTTCTCCGGCGGGAGCGGCAGTGGGCCTTCCTTTGAGTGAAACCCTGGCAAAGATTTACTGGGTTGATGATCTGGATGAGCTTTCTCCTCTGGCTTCGGCTTATGCCAGAGCAAGAGGCGCGGACAGAATGTCCTCCTTCGGTGATTTCATTGCGCTTTCTGATGTTTGTGACGTCTCTACGGCAAAAATGATTAAGAGAGAGGTTTCCGATGGTGTTATTGCACCGGGCTATGAGCCGGAAGCATTGGAAATTTTAAAGGCAAAGAAAAAGGGAAATTATAACGTTATTGAAATTGATCCTTCCTATACCCCTGAGCCTGTTGAGCATAAGGATGTTTTCGGAATTACCTTTGAGCAGGGAAGAAATGAGCTACTGATTAATCATGAACTTCTAAAACAAGTGGTAACGGCCAATAAAGAAATCCCGGAATGGGCTAAAATTGATCTGCTGATTTCCTTAATTACGCTGAAATATACCCAGTCCAATTCTGTTTGTTTTGCCAAAGACGGACAGGCTATCGGTATTGGAGCGGGACAGCAGTCCAGAGTGCATTGTACAAGACTGGCAGGAAATAAAGCAGACAACTGGTGGTTAAGACAGGCCCCGCAGGTGCTGAATCTGCCCTTCAAGGAGGGAATCGGAAGAGCAGACAGAGACAATGCGATTGACAATTATATCGGAGAAGAATATATGGATGTTCTGGCAGAAGGAGCCTGGCAGAATATATTCCGGGAAAAGCCGCCTGTATTCAGCAGGGAAGAAAAACGGGAATGGCTGGACAAGCTGGAAGGAGTTTCCCTGGGTTCGGATGCTTTCTTTCCCTTCAGCGATAATATTGAACGGGCTAAAAAAAGTGGTGTGACTTATATCGCCCAGCCCGGCGGCTCCGTAAGGGATGATCTGGTTATTGCATGCTGTGATAAATATGGTATGGCCATGGTCTTTACCGGAATCAGACTTTTCCATCATTAAATAGTAGGAGAAAAAGCAGCCCCCTCTGTTTTACAGTCAGTGAAACAGAGGGGGAGTTATTTGACTATAAGAAAATCAATTCTGCCGCTTTTTGAACAGGGTAATTGCCTGATTCATCTTTTTTACTTCCTCTTCGGAAGCGTATTTTTTTAACACCGGAATAAGGATATCCAGCTCATCTTGACTGAAGCTGATATTCTTTGCCCGACTTTTTGCAGCCAGAGACATAAAAAAAGGAAACAGTTCCTTTCCGGTGTGTTTTTTACTTTCAAAAAGCATTTCCTGTAAAAATTCCAACTTGAATATAGGAATGGATTTTAATG
>JBJELS010000047.1:0-3588 GCA_051879275.1 Lachnospiraceae bacterium | reverse complement strand
ATTTCCACTTCGTCTTCCATAATACTCCAGACGGTAATCTTATGTCCGTTGCCGTATAAAAGCTTTGCCAGAGCTATTCCCCAGCTTCCTGCTCCCATTACTCCAATTTTAATCATGATTTTTCTTCCCCTTTTGCTTTCTTAAATAAATAGGTCTTTCGTTCCGTATGGGTAAGAAGCCGTTTGATATTTTCACGATGCTTCCAGTAAGCCATCACCGTCATGAGAAAGCCAATCAGATACATTTCATTTAAGGCTGTCTGACTCATATCCCCAAAGCTTCCCTTTTGTCCCATAACCACCAGCTGAATCATAAATCCGGCATAAACCAGAAGTGAGCCCAAAGACACATAGTGGGTAAGCAGATAGGCTCCCACAAACAGAATCAGTCCCACCAGTACAAACCAGGGATTCATGGATAGAATTAATCCTGCCGTTGCCGCTATCCCCTTTCCTCCCTTAAATCCCAGATAAAAAGGGTAATTATGTCCTAAAATTGCACCTGCAGCAGTATACAGCACCAGAAGATATTCTAATTCAGGTGCATAAGGTACAATAAAGATTCTCACCACTGCAATAGCCAGCATCGTTTTAACAATATCTCCAAACAGTACAATAATCCCCGCCTTGGTCCCCAATACACGAAGGGTATTCGTCGTTCCTGCATTACCGCTTCCCCTGGTGCGAATATCGATTCCATGAAGTCTTCCATACAGGTAAGCAGTCTGAAACAGGCCAAAAGCGTATCCTATCAATAAGCAAATTACTCGAATCATTCTATTTCTGATTGTCCTTTCTCTCTCGAATAATAAATTTCAGAGGTGTTCCTCTAAAGCCAAAGGCATTTCTAATCTGATTCTCAATATATCTGGTGTAAGAAAAATGCATCAGCTCCTTATCATTGACAAAAATAACAAAGGTGGGCGGTTTTACAGAGGCCTGTGTAATATAGTACAGACGAAGCCGTTTCCCCTTATCCGAGGGGGGCTGCTGCATGGCAACCGCCTCCGCCATAATTTCATTCAGCACACCGGTGGATACTCTCAGCGTACAATTTTCAATGACTGCATCAATGGTCTCAAAAAGCTTTGGAAGCCTCTGTCCCGTAAGGGCAGAAATAAACACCATCTCGGCATAGGGCATAAAAGAAAGCGTGTCCCGAATTTTTTGTGTAAACTTATAAATGGTTTTATCATCCTTAATAATGCTGTCCCATTTATTTACGGCAATAATCATTCCCTTACCCCGTTCATGGGCAATTCCCGCAATCTTTGCATCCTGCTCCGTCACTCCTTCACCTGCATCAATCAGAAGTACCACAACGTCTGCCCGTTCCACTGCTGTAACCGTACGGATAATCATATAACGCTCCAGCTCTTCCTTAATCTTATTTTTACGACGAAGTCCTGCAGTATCAATAAATACATATTCTCTTCCGTTATGAAGCACAGGAGTATCTACCGCATCCCGGGTCGTTCCGGCAATATCCGATACGATCAGCCGGTTTTCTCCCAACAGCTTATTTATTAGGGAAGACTTTCCCACATTGGGCTTTCCTACGATAGCAATTCTGGGACGATCATCCTCCTCCTCTTCTGCCTCCTCCCGGGGGAAATGAGAAATCACGATGTCCAGCATATCACCGATGCCCAATCGGTTGGCTGCCGAAACAGGTACAGGATCACCGATACCCAGATTATAGAACTCATAGATATCCGCCATATATTTATCAAAGCTGTCCACCTTATTAACCACCAGAATCACCGGCTTCTTGGAACGCCTCAGCATATCGGCAACCTTGGAATCTGCATCCACCAGTCCCTGCTTTACATCCACCAGAAAAATAATCACATCCGCCGTTGCCATGGCAATCTCTGCCTGCTGCCGCATCTGTGAAAGAATAATATCCTTACTGTCCGGCTCAATACCCCCTGTATCAATCAGGGTAAAGCTGCGGTTCAGCCAGCTTACATCCGCATAAATACGGTCTCTGGTAATTCCCGGTGTATCCTTTACAATGGCAATCTTTTCCCCTACCAGTGCATTAAATAAAGTGGATTTCCCTACATTTGGCCTTCCCACAACGGCAACGATAGGTTTACCTTTTCCTGTACTCATTTCTTCATCACCTTTTCCAAAAAATCATATCCGCTTGATTTTACAATATCTATGGGCACTTGTAAAGCGGTTTCCAGGTCTGCAAGCGTGTAATCATCCAGCAAAACCGTTTCCCCGCTTCTTAGAACATTCTCCGGAAGGAGCACTCTTGTTCCCAGAGGAAGCTCTTTCCCCTGTGCGATGATATCCGTACCCGTCATCAGCCCGCTGACGGTTATCCTTTCTCCGAAATAATCATTGCGAATGGCATGTACATGAATGGTAAGACCTTCCACCTGCTCCATGATCCTTTGAGCCATTTCCTTAATAACAGGATAGCTGAGCCTTCCGGTTAATACGGCCAACTCCTCCCTCTTGCAGAGAGGACCATTTTTCTTCAATTCCATCAGCTTCTTAAAGGCTTCTTCAAATTCGTTTTTAAATAATCTGAGCATCCCCACTCCGTTATCCAGCTGTAAATAACCATCATAGCGCTCCTGCTCAGGCAGCTCCCGGCCTGCCAGCAGATACCATTCGTCGCTGGCATGTACAAAATGAAGTCCAAATTCTTCTACTGCCTTTTTCTGCCATTTTTCAATCAAGGTAATCACCTGCTTTGCCTCTTCAGCCGTAAAGGGTTCCAAAGGATAAAGACCCTCCCTAAACTTTGAAAGGCCCACCGGAACCACCGACACACTTCTGAGATAAGGAAGATATCCATACAGGTCTCTGATGCTTCTTTCCAGCTCTATTCCGTCATTGATTCCTTTACAAAGCACAATCTGTCCATTCATCTCTATTCCGGCCTCATAAAAGCGATCCACTTTTTTTAATGCATCTGCCGCAAAGCGATTGTGAAGCATCATTTTACGAAGCTCAGGATTGGTAGTCTGAAAGGAGATGTTGATGGGAGCCAGATGATACCGGATTATACGCTCCACATCATCCTCCGACATGTTGGTCAAGGTGATATAATTTCCCTGGAGAAAGGAAAGTCGGGAATCATCATCCTTAAAATAAAGTGTTTCCCGCATTCCCGGCGGCATCTGGTCAATAAAACAAAAGATACATTTATTCGTACAAGTTCTGTACTCGTCCATCAGTCCCTGCTCAAATTCCATCCCCAGATCCTCATCCGCCTCTTTATCAATTTCCAAAAGCCATTCTTCTCCATCCGGTTTGCGAATCAATACCTCTACATATTCATCCTCTGCCAGATACTGATAATCAAAAATATCCTTAATGGGCCGGTCATTAATGGCCAACAGCACATCTCCCGCCTCTATGCCCAGCTCTTCGGCTATACTTGCCGGCACAACTCTCGCTACTCTATGCTCATTTTTTTTCATATTCTTCTCCAATCCATAAGACAGTTTTATTGTACTGAAAAAAATGGATTCTGTCACCTTAATCTTGACACTAAATAAGAGGAAGTTTATAGTAAGAAAGGATTCCATGTGAAAACAAGATTTACGGAGGTTTCCCATGCCTA
>JBJELS010000046.1:0-17889 GCA_051879275.1 Lachnospiraceae bacterium | reverse complement strand
AAAAACGGGAATGGACTGGATTATTGCAGTTGCCGTAGGGGCCATTATGATTCTGGTGGTGGTTTTAATGAAAATTGCTCTTCCTAAATTTCAGATGGTGCAGACCCTGATCGACCGTCTGAATCTGGTATCCAGAGAAATTTTAACGGGGATACCGGTTATACGTGCTTTCAGCAGAGAAGAGCATGAAAGGAAACGGTTTAGAAAAGCCAATCAGGATTTGATGAAAACACAGCTGTTTACTAACCGGGTAATGACTTTTATGATGCCGGTGATGATGCTGATTATGAACTGTGTTACCGTATTGATTGTGTGGGCAGGAGCGCAGGGAGTGGATATGGGAAGGCTTCAGGTGGGAGATATGACAGCCTTTATTACTTATACCATGCAGATTGTCATGTCCTTTCTTATGTTGACCATGATTTCCATTATGCTGCCAAGAGCCGGCGTAGCTGCGGACCGAATTGAAGAAGTTTTACATACACAAATAAGCATTCAGGATGAAAATGAGGTAAAGGATGGACTTTTAGAAAATCCCAAAGGGGAAATTACCTTTGAAGACGTAAGCTTCTGCTATCCCAATGCAGATGAAAATGCTCTGTCGGATATCAGCTTCAGTGCGGCTCCGGGGAAGATTACCGCTATTATCGGAAGTACAGGCTGCGGGAAATCCACACTGCTTCATCTGATCCTTCGTTTTTATGATGTTACTAAGGGCCGAATTTTAATTGATGGAGTGGATATTCGTCAGCTGTCTCAGAAGAAGCTTCACAGTCTGCTGGGCTTTGTTCCACAAAAGGCCACTCTTTTTTCGGGAACCATAGCTTCTAATATTAAGTTTGGAGGGGAAGAGATTTTGGATACCGTTATGGAGGAGGCGGCAGCAATTGCCCAGGCAACAGAGTTTATTGAGCAGAAAAAAGAGCAGTATGACAGTGATATTGCCCAGGGCGGCAGCAATGTCTCAGGAGGACAAAAGCAACGACTGTCTATTGCCAGGGCCATTGCAGTAAATCCTAAGGTTTACCTTTTTGATGACAGCTTTTCTGCACTGGATTATAAAACGGATACTACATTAAGGAAGGCACTTAATGAAAAAACGAAGGAAGCAACGGTAATTATTGTTGCACAACGAATCAGTACGATTCTGCATGCGGACCAGATTATTGTTTTAGAGGACGGACATATTGTAGGGAAGGGTACTCACCATGAGCTGTTGGACTCCTGCAAGGAATATCGGGAAATTGCCAGCTCACAGCTGTCTGAAAGTGAACTGAAGGGAGGAAGTGCTAAATGAGTGGAAGAACGGGTGCTCACGGAAGGCACGGACATGGACATGGGCCGCATGGAATGATGATGCCGGGAGAAAAGGCCAAAGATTTCAAAGGCAGCACAAGGAAGCTGTTGGCCTACATGGGAAACTATAAATTTGCACTGGTAGCAGTAGGACTTTTGGCCATAGGAGGAACGGCCTTTAACACGCTGGGACCGAAAGTGCTGAGCCAGGCCACCACGGAAATTTATACCGGACTGGTGAATAAGCTGTCAGGAACCGGAGGAATCAATTTTACTAAAATCGGACAGATTCTGCTTACGGTACTGGGACTTTATCTGATCAGCTGCACCCTGTCACTGGTGCAGGGATGGATAATGAGCGGTATATCCCAAAAGCTCTGCTATAAATTCAGAGAAGAGATTTCCGCAAAAATTCACCGCCTTCCTCTGGGCTATTTTGAGTCCAGGACGGTAGGTGAGGTACTGTCAAGAATTACCAATGATGTAGATACGCTGGGGCAGAGTCTGAATCAGAGTGTTACAACCTTAATCACAGCAGTGACTACTTTAATCGGAGTCTTGATTATGATGCTGATCATCAGTCCTGCCATGACGCTGATTGCTTTATTTATCCTGCCGATATCAGGAATCTGTGTGGGAATTATGGTTAAACACAGCCAGAAATACTTTGTAGATCAGCAGAATTTTCTGGGAAAAATTAATGGCCAGGTAGAAGAAACCTACAGCGGACAGAACATCGTCAAAGCCTTCAACAGGGAAGAGGCAGTCATTGCGGAATTTGAGCAAACCAACAACAGACTTTACGAATCCGCCTGGAAATCTCAGTTTTTCTCCGGTATGATGCAGCCCATTATGAATCTGGTAGGAAATCTGGGCTATGTGGCAGTGGCCGTCAGCGGAAGCTATCTTGTCATCAAGGGAAGCATTCAGGTGGGAGATATTCAGGCATTTATCCAATATGTAAAAAATTTTACTCAGCCTATTACTCAGATTGCACAGGTTTCCAATATGCTTCAGTCTATGGCAGCAGCAGCAGAAAGAGTGTTTGAGTTTTTAAATGAGGAAGAGGAAGAGGGACTGGCAGAGTCTTTGGCCTCTATGGGAGAAATAAGAGGAGAAGTAGACTTTGAACAGGTGGCCTTCGGCTATACTCCCGATAAGCAGGTTATCCATCATTTTAACTGCCATGTGGATCCCGGTCAGATGGTGGCCATTGTAGGTCCCACAGGTGCAGGAAAGACTACCATGGTCAAGCTGCTTATGCGTTTTTATGATGTAAACAGCGGATCAATCAAGGTGGATGGACAGGACATAAAGAACTATAATCGATCTGAGTTCAGAGAAGCCTTTGGTATGGTATTGCAGGATACCTGGCTGTTTAAGGGAAGTATTATGGAAAATATCCGCTACGGAAGACTGGATGCCACGGATGAGGAAGTGATTGCGGCAGCCAAGGCAGCCCATGCCCATCATTTTATCCAAACGCTGCCCGGTGGTTATCAGATGGAGCTGAATGAGGATGCCAGCAATGTTTCTCAGGGACAGAAGCAGCTATTGACCATAGCCAGAGCAATACTTGCCAATAATCCCATTTTGATTCTGGATGAAGCTACCAGTAGTGTAGATACCCGTACAGAAAGGAGAATCCAGCAGGCGATGGCTAATCTGATGAAGGGAAAGACCAGCTTTGTGATTGCCCACAGACTTTCTACTATTCGGGATGCGGATATGATTCTGGTGATGAAGGATGGAGATATTGTAGAACAGGGAAATCATGAGCAGCTGCTGGAAAAGCACGGATTTTATGCCTCCCTGTACCAATCTCAGTTTGAAAATGCAAGTGCATAGGAAAAGCGGGATGCTTAAGAAAAAACAAAGAAAGTTGAAGAGATATGGAAGATAAGGGAAGAAAGAAGAGGGTAAAAAGGGCAAAGAAAAGTGGGAAGAAATGGTTTGTCCCTATATTGCCCGTAGTTCTTCTCCTTTTGGCAGCAGCAGTTTTTGTGGGAGTTCTGGTAAAAAAAATCGGTATGGAAAATGATGTGGATAAAGCCAGAAGGACTCTGCTGGAAAATAATCTTCAGGCAGCAGAGGGAGTAGCCCTCCAGGCGTTGGAGCTGATCAGACAGGAGGCGTCCATACGAAATCAGGATGCCCGCAGTCTGCAGGAAGCATGGCAGCAGATGTGGCCGGAGGAGACGATAATAACCGAAGAGAACAAAGAAGGCTTTGCCACCATTGAACGATGTGAAATTTCTGAGGAAGATGCAGGGAAAGTAGTTGTCAGCGGAACCATGAAGGGGATCCCGGAGAGTGATGACAGAAGACTATATCTGTTCAGCTTTGCTGTTTATCAGGACACAATGAATGAAGGGCAGGAACCCATTACCTCTATCAGAAAATCGGATGACCGCTTTTCCTTTACCGTCAATTTAAACTATAAGCAGGCAGGCAGCCGGCTTTTTGATAAATTTGCTATGGGAATCAAGCAGAATGGGAAGTATGTACTTTTGTCCAATCAAAGCTATATCACCAATCCCGAGAGGCGGGCACAATACCAGTATGCTTATCCAAAGGCGGCATCCATCAAAGGATTACTGGTGGACCCCCATAAGCTGGACAGTGGTGAGCTTCAGGATTTGGGAGTAAAGCAGGCAGCCTACAACATTATGTTGGGCAGATTGGTGGGACAGACCAGCAGTGCCAATTACCCTACAATTTATTACAATTATGCAGGAAAAACCTATGCCTTTGACGGTCAGGTGGTAGCGGAATACGATATTGTCTTTTCCAAGCTGACAAGTATGGGAATCCAGATTACTGCCATTATTTTAAACGATTGGAACAGCAGTCATTTGGATTTGATCCATCCCAACGCCAGAAGTGCAGGAAAATGCCAATACTATATGTTTAATGCGGCAGATCAGGCAGGAGTAGATTATCTGGGGGCAGCGGCAACCTTTTTGGCAGAGCGCTATTCGGGAACCGGTCATGGTCAGGTAGTCAACTGGGTAATCGCCAATGAGATCAATGCCCGGGCAGAATGGAATTACTATCCGGCAGTGGATGTGCAGACCTATTCCCGGGTTTATGCAGACGGGTTCAGAGTATTTTATAATGCCATTAAGAGCGTAAATGCCAATGCCAGGATCTATATGCCCATTGACCAGACCTGGAATCGGAACTTAAAAAGCGGAGCCTATGACGGCAGGGATGTATTGGATTATTTTAATGCCTATATTAAAGAATATGGGAATATTGACTGGGATCTGTCCCAGCACCCTTATCCGGTGCCTCTTACCCATGCAGCCTTTTGGAATATGCCCTCCAATTATCGGAGAATGAATCTTATTACCTATACGGCTGATTCGCCGATGGTAAGCATACAGAATATCAATGTGGTAACGGATTATCTGCAAAGAGAGGAGTTTTTGAATCCTGAGGGAGAATCCCGTAGTGTAACCCTGAGCGAGGTTGGGTTTACCTCCACTTCAGGAGAAGGAGTGCAGGCAGCAGCCTTTGCCTATGCATACTATATTGCTGAGGCAAACAGTCATATTGATGCTTTATTATTGAATCGCCAGACGGATGCCGAGGCGGAACTGGCTCAGGGACTGGCCCTGGGAATTAATCATATTAACGGTACACATAAGCAGATTTATCAGGTATTTAAATATATTGATACCGGCCGGTCTCAGGAGGTAACGGAGTTTGCCAAAGGAATTATCGGGATTTCTTCCTGGTCGGAGGTAATACGACACTATTAAGGAGCATTCTGCTGGAAAACGGAGATAGATAAATATGGATAAAATGCAGCAGCCCCTTCCGGTGCTGATGGCCATGGCAGGAGTGATGTTTCTTTTTTGCTGGGCCCTGGGAATGTGGATTTATCGAAGGAGAAAAGCTCTCCGGGAAAAAGAATTTGACCATTTGGAAGGCCACGAGTTTGAGCTTTACTGTGCGGATTTATTGAAGAGAAAAGGCTTTGATGAGATTGAAGTAACCAAGGGAAGCGGTGATTTTGGTGCAGATATCCTGGCACAAAAGGATGGAGTCACTTATGCCATACAGTGTAAGTGCTATACATCGCCTGTAGGGGTAAAGGCCGTACAGGAAGCCTATGCCGGCAGAGATTATTATGATCGGATGGTGGGGGCGGTTTTGACCAACCAATATTTTACGGCACCTGCAGTGGAAGCGGCAACAAAGCTGAAAATTCTTCTTTGGGACAGAGGCTATTTGGAGACAATGGAGGAGGAATGATAAAAGAACCATTGTGGAAACATCCCGAGGAAGCTGAAAATGGATTGAAAAATTAGTTAAAACGGAGAAGAGCAGGGCCGGACAAAAGAAAAAATAAAACAAAATGAATAATTTTATAGTTTTTGTGAAGAAATTTATATTTATTTTTTATAATTGTTCTGCTAGAATGTAGACACTACTGGGAGAGATTCCCATGGAAAAAAGGAGGATAACAATGAAAAAGAAACTCTTAAGTGCACTTTTATGTGTAGCAATGGTTGCTTCTTTAGCAGTTGGATGCGGTTCCAAAGATACCGCTACTACCACCGCTCCTGCAGAAACAACCCCCGCAGCAGAAACTTCTGCAGACGATGCAGCAGAGGTAGCTACTGAAGTAGCAGAAGCAGTATCAGGCGACTATGCAGATAAGAAAGTTGGTATTTGTATTTACAAATTTGATGACAACTTTATGACTCTGTTCCGTGAGGAGCTGGTTAGCTATCTGGTAAGCCTTGGCTTCAGCGAGTCTAACATCACAGTTATGGACTCCAAAAATGACCAGGCAGAGCAGACCAACCAGATCAACAACTTCATCACCCAGGGTGTTGACGTTATGATTATCAATCTGGTTAACTCTTCCGCAGCAGCAACCGTAACCGATACCATCAACGCTTCCGGTATTCCTGTAGTATACATTAACCGTGAGCCTGAGGTTGCTGAAGAAGAGAGATGGGCAACTGAAGGAATCAAGGCTACATATGTTGGTGCTGATGCAAGACAGTCCGGTACCTTCCAGGGTGAAGTTCTTATCGACTTGGGACAGGATGTAGTTGATCTTAACGGCGACGGCAAGATTTCTTACATTATGATTCAGGGTGACCCTGAGAACATCGATGCTCAGTATAGAACAGAATACTCCATTAAGGCTCTTACCGATGCAGGTTGGGAAGTAGAATTACTGGGTGCTGTTCAGAGAGCTGACTGGGATCAGGCTACTGCACAGCAGAAGGTTCAGGATGCTTTATCTCAGTATGGCGAGCAGATCGAAGTTGTATTCTGTAACAATGACGCTATGGCATTAGGTGCTAAGCAGGCATTGGATGCAGCTGGACGTACTGTTGGTGAAGACGTATTCTTACTTGGTGTAGATGCTCTTACCGAAGCTCTTGAATTAGTACAGTCCGGTGGAATGACTGCAACCGTATTCAACGATCATATCGGACAGTCTCACCAGGCAGCAGATGCAGCAATTGCATTCATCAATGGAGAAGAAGTTCCTACTACTTACGTTGTTGACTATGTAAAAGTTACAGTAGACAATGCAACTGAGATTCTTGATACTTTACAGTAAGTGCTGACATAGTAATGCTCTATCGGGTGCGTCATTAGGGCGCACCCGATTTTTTTGAAAGGAGAAGAATGGGATGGCAGAATACAGACTTGAAATGAAGGGGATCTGTAAGAGCTTTCCGGGTGTAAAGGCGTTGGATCATGTTAATTTAAATCTTCGCCCCGGCACAGTGCATGCTCTTATGGGAGAAAACGGTGCAGGTAAATCCACCCTGATGAAATGTCTCTTCGGAATATATAAAATGGATGAAGGGGAGGTTTATCTGGACGGTAAGAAGCTGGAAGTAGCCAATCCTGATGATGCTCTGAAAAAAGGATTAGCAATGGTGCATCAGGAGCTTCAGCCGATTCCTGCAAGAAGTATTGCAGAAAATATGTTTTGTGGCCGTTATCCGACCAAAGGTATTATGGTTGATTCAAAACGGATGAATGATGAAGCACAAAAATGGTTAAAGGAAGTCAAATTGGATTTTGATCCCAGAACGAAGCTGGGTGAGCTGTCTATTTCTCAGATGCAGTCCGTTGAAATAGCTAAGGCAGTATCCATGAATGCCAAAGTAGTTATTCTGGATGAGCCCACCTCCTCTCTGACGGATAACGAGGTGGAAGCCTTATTCAGAATTATTGAGGATTTAAGAAGTAAGGGCGTATCTCTGGTTTATATTTCTCATAAAATGAGTGAGATTAAACGTATTGCAGATGATATTACCATTATGAGGGATGGAACCTATGTAGGAACCTGGCCTGCAGCAGAAATGTCTATGGATGATATCATTGCTAAAATGGTAGGACGTGAGCTGACGGCAATGTTCCCGCCTAAAAATAATACTCCGGGAGAGGTATTGCTGGAGGTAAATCATTTCAGCAGCATTTATCCCAGATCCTTCCAGGATGCCAGCTTTAAGCTGAGAAGAGGAGAAATTCTTGGTTTTGGCGGTCTGGTAGGAGCACAGAGAACAGAACTAATGGAAGCAATTTTCGGCATCCGTCACATTACTTCCGGTGAAGTAATTAAGGATGGTAAGAAATTAAAGATAAAGAGGCCTGAAGATGCAATTCGCCAGGGAATCGGTTTGATTACTGAAGACCGACGGGGAACCGGAATCCTGGGATGCTTATCCATTGCGGACAATGTATCTATTGCCTCCCTGAATCAGTATGTACAAGGCGGTGTTAAACTGAATCACAAAAAAATTGAAGATTTGGTTCAGGATAATGTCAAAAAACTGAGCATTAAAACTCCCAGCAGTAAAACAAAGATTCAATCTCTTTCCGGCGGTAATCAGCAGAAGGTAATTATCTCCCGCTGGCTGGCAAACAATCCGGATGTATTGATTATGGATGAACCTACCAGAGGTATTGACGTAGGTGCTAAATATGAAATTTATCAGATTATGCTGGAATTGGCCAATGAGGGTAAGGGAATCATTATGATTTCTTCTGAAATGGCAGAGCTGATTGGTATGTCGGATAGGATTCTGGTTATGTGTAATGGAAAAATCACCGGTGAAATCAGTGAGAAAAATGAAATGACACAGGAAAACATTATGCACTATGCAACCCAGTTTTAAGGCAGGAGGATAAGTAGGATGACAAAGAAAGTAAATATCAAAGATATTTTAATTAATAATGGTATTATTATTTTAATGGTTATTATGGCGATTTATGTCAGCATAACCGAACCCACCTTCAGAACACCTAATAACCTGATTAACATTTTGATTAATATGGCTCCCCGTGTGATCATTGCACTTGGTGTCAGCGGCTGTTTGATTACCAAGGGTACCGATCTTTCTGCGGGACGTATGGTAGGCTTAAGTGCCTGTATAGCAGGAACCTTGCTGCAAAGAACAGATTATTCCGGTAAGTTTTATCCCAATCTGGGAGAAATGAATATTATTCTGGTATTACTGATCTGTATTGCTGTCTGTGCTGTTTTTGGACTGATTAACGGGCTGGTAATTTCCTATTTGAATGTTCCCCCCTTTATCGGAACACTAGGTATGCAGCTGATTGTCTATGGAATCTGTCTGGTTTATACCAATGCTACACCGCTCGGTGGCTATAGAGACAGCTATACTTCCATTGCCACGGGAACGGTGCTTCCACAGGCCTTCATAGGATATCGATTATCTAATTATCTGATTATTATTGCCTTTGTAATTGGATTATTCATGTATTTTCTGTACAATCATACCTGCCATGGAAAATATATGTATGCTATCGGCGGTAATGAGAGTGCAGCGGAGGTATCCGGTGTAAACGTAAAGAGAACCAAAGTAATTATTTATACCCTGGCAGCAGCCATGTATGCCATAGCCGGTTATCTTTTAGGTGCTAAGGCCGGTGGAGCCTCCGTTAACCTGGGACAGAGCTACGAGCTGGATGCCATAGCTGCCTGTACCATCGGTGGTGTATCCGTAAATGGTGGTATCGGTAAGATCTCCAGTGTAGTTATCGGTGTTGCCGTATTTGAGCTGCTGAAATCCTGTCTCCAGTTTTTGGGAGTAGATACCAATGCACAGTATATTGCACAGGGTATCGTTATTGTAACGGCAATTGCCCTTGATATTCGTAAATATGTAGCTAAAAAGTAAAAAGAAAAGCTCTCCTTACGGGGAGCTTTTTCCATTGGAATTGTGGGGAAAGAAGTGTATAATAAACTTACATATACTCAAAATTTGTCAGAGGTTCAAAGGAGAAGTACGTGAGTCTGTATAAGATGATTCTTGTGGATGATGAAGAGGATGTAAGGGTATCCATAGAAAAGAAGGTGGATTGGGAAAGTCTGGGATTTGAGCTGGTGGGCTCAGTAAGCAATGGAGAAGAGGCCCTGGAGCTGGCAGAATCCAGGCATGTGGATGTGGTATTGACGGATATTCAGATGCCTTTTATGGACGGATTGACTCTTTGTGAAAAGGTAAAGAAAAATTATAAAAACACGAAGGTGGTACTTTATTCCGGCTTTGATGAATTTGAATTTGCAAGAAAAGCAATTCATCTGGAGGCAGAGGAATATCTGCTAAAGCCTGTGGGGGCCAGGGATTTGGAGAAGGTCTTCAGGAGGCTGAAGGAGAATCTGGACAAAGAGTTTGATGAGAAAAGAAATCTGGAAAATCTCTATTCCTATTATGAAAAAAGTCTGCCCATGATGAGAGAGCAGCTGATTACCGGTATTCTGGAGGGAAAGGTTTCCCAGGAGCAGGCCAAAAATATGATGGAAACCTATGGTATGCAGTTTCATTCCCCTTATTATGCAGTAGCTTTGATTGGGGCGGATTTTCAGCAAAAGGGGAATGAGCTGCAGGCCAGTCAGATTTTTATGCTTTCCTTAAAAAATCTGGCAGAAGAATATTTGAAAAATAAAATAGATGCACATATTCAAATGTATCTGGATAAAATTGTTATCATCGGAAAGCTGGAAGAAGAAAGCAACATTCAGGAATATGTTTATCATATTAATCAAATCTGTAAGATTGGAGCAAGAGTGCTGGAGGTGGATGTAGATGGAGGAATAGGCCATAAATATCCTTCTCTCAGCCAGATTGCCACCTCATATTCAGAGGCTAAAATTGCTTTTGATTACAGAGTGCTTCTGGAAAACAGCAGCCAGGCAATTTACATCAATGATGTGGAGCCCAGGGTACAGCCAAGACTATTTTCTGGGGCACAGAATTTTGGCAGGATTCTGTATGGAATGAAGCTGGGAACGAGAGAAGAACTGAATGAAGCCATTGAGGAGCTGATACGGCAGTTAAGAGAAAGCAAAGCAACGGTACAGGAATATCAGCTGGCTTTGATGGAAATCTTAATTGAAATGCTGAGGCTTCTAAGAAACTATCAGGTGGAAATCGAAGAAGTATTCGGTAAAAGCTTTGATCCGTATAGGGAAGTGGGACAGTTTCGCTCTCTGGAAGAGGTGTCTGAATGGCTGAAGAACAAAGGGGAAAAAATCTTTGATTTAATCCGTCAGGAAAGACATGCCTCCACCAATATGATGACGCAAAAAGCAAAGCATTATATCGAAGAGCATTATACCGACAGTAAGCTTTCGGTAGAAGACCTGTGTAACTTTTTAAATGTCAGTGCCACCTATTTCTCCGTTACCTTTAAGCGGGAAATGGGGATGAGCTTTATTTCTTATCTGACAAAGGTACGTTTGGAGCATGCGGTAGAGCTGTTAGACAGCACAGAGGAAAAAAGCTATATGATTGCCCAGAAGGTAGGCTATACAGAGGCTAATTATTTCAGCTATGTATTTAAAAAGAAATATGGTGTTTCTCCCTCAAAATACCGACTGAACAAAGGACAATCCGAATGAAAATACAAAGCCTTAAATACTGGACAAAAAACCTGCAGGCGGTGATTGCCGTTACCTTTACCATGATTTCCGTTGTGGGAATGCTGGCTATCGGAATCATCCTTTATTCCACTTATACACAAAGCTCAGAAAAGCAGACCATTCAGGATAATGGTAAACTGATCAGCCAGGTGGAACTGAATTTAACCAGCTTTCTTCGCAACATGATGAGAATATCCGACTCCCTGTATTACAGTGCCATCAAGGATACGGATTTTTCCGTAGAGAGTATTGACCGGGAACTGACCCTTCTTTATGAGGCAAATCGGGATAATCTGGTTAGTATTGCCTGCTTTGGCTCAGATGGTGAATTGATTGCTGCCACACCGGTGAATACGGTTAAGGAGGATGTGGACATTTCTGCTCAGAGCTGGTTTGTTAAAGCGCAGAATAAGCCGGAGAATCATCACTTTTCGTCCTCCCATGTACAGAATATTTTTGTAGACAGTAACGACAGATATTACTGGGTACTGTCCTTAAGCCGGGGAATAGAATTGACCTATGAGGGAAGAACCACCAGCGGTATCCTTTTGGTTGATATGAATTTTAACGGAATTGAGCAGCTGTTTACCAAGGTCAACTCTGAGGGAATGTTTTATATGTATCTGATTAATCAGGAAGGAGACATTATCTATCACCCCCAGCAGAATCTGATCTATTCTTCTTTATATCAGGAAAATAATAAGGCGGCGGCCGCCTATGAGGATGGTACGCATGAAGAGGTATTTGGAGAAGAAGAGAGAATCGTTACGGTAAAAACCGTAGGCTATACCGGATGGAAAATTGTATCGGTAATCCCAAAAGAAAGCATACATAAAAACTGGGGTCAGATTACTGCCATATGGATTACGGTTTTGGCCATAGGTATTCTTATTTTAATCTTTCTGAATCAATATCTGTCAGAGAAAATTACCCAGCCTCTTCGGAAGCTGGAGGATTCGGTAAGACAGCTTCAGCTGCAGTATCCGGAGAAGATTTATATCGGCGGCTCTCAGGAGATACGCCATTTGGGAGAAACCATACGATCCATGGTGGAACAGCTGAGACAGCTGATGGATGATGTGGTTCATCAGCAGGAAGAAAAGCGGAAAAATGAACTGGATGCCCTGCAATCCCAAATTAATCCTCATTTTTTATATAATACTTTGGACTCCATCATTTGGATGATTGAAAGTGAACGGTACGAGGAAGCCATTTCCATGGTGACCTCATTGGCAAATCTTTTTCGGATTTCCTTAAGTCAGGGAAGAACCATTATCACTATAGAAGAAGAATTTCGCCATGCTAAAAACTATATCCGTATTCAGGAGGTTCGCTATAAAAATAAATTCAGTGTGTCCTTCAGTCTGCAGGAGGAAATCAAAGAGCTTTCTACCATAAAGCTGGTTATTCAGCCCCTTTTGGAAAATGCAATTTATTATGGAATGGAGGCTATGGACGGAGAAGGAGAAATTACGGTTCAGGGATATGCTAAGGCAGATAACATCTATATTGATGTCACGGATAACGGAATCGGTATGCCCAAAGAACAGGTAGAAGGACTGCTGAAGGAGGGGGATATGCCCAGAAAGAGAGGGTCGGGAATCGGCTTGAAAAATGTAGATCAAAGAATTAAACTGTATTATGGAGAAAAATATGGTCTGCAGATAACCAGTATTCCGGATGTGGGAACACAGGTCAGAATTTGTCTGCCCCTGCACCAGGAGGTATATGGCTATGAAAAATGACGGTGTCAGAACCTGGCGAATTGCTCTCTTCTATCTGACTCTGATTGCCATATGCCTGTGGATATTCTATTTTTATTCCGTAGGAAAGGAAAAGCCGGTAAGACAGAAGGAAATATCCGTAATTCTCTACCATGCCGGTAATGACGGATGGGAATCCTTATTGGAAGGAATGAAGCAGGCAGAAGATATTTTTTCCGTAAATATTAATTATATTACTCTTCGCGAGGATGCAGATGGTGAAGAGCAGAAGAAAGCAATTTTAAAGGAAATAGAAAATGGGGCCGAAGGTATTATTCTGGCTGTTTGTGAAAAAGAAGAGATAAACTATTTTTTAAAAAGTGATGACTGTCGTATCCCGGTGGTAACCGTAGAAAGTGGTGTAGGAGATTCCTCCGTTCCTTTTATCAGTGCAGATAATTTTGCCATGGGAAAGCTTCTGGGAGAAGAGCTTTTAAGGGACTATCCTAAGGAAGAAAAGCTTACCATAGTTTTGTCAGATGATGACTGGGAAAGAGACAGCATAGAAGAAAGAAGAAAGGGACTTTTAGAGGCTCTGGAAGGAAAAGCACGTGTCATTTCTCCCCAAGAAATCCTGGAAGGAGAAAAAGCAGACACAGCAGTAGGCTTACATAAAACAGCCCTGAGAGATATTACGGAAGATGAAGAAGGCTTATATCAAAACATGTCCATCTATGGAATCGGCAATACATCCTCCATTGTAGCTGCTTTGGACAGAGGGAAAATAAACAAAATAGTTTTTCAAAACGAATTTAATATGGGTTATCTTAGTGTAAAAGCTTTATTAAATGAGATAAACGGAAGCAGCAGCCAAAAGATCAACGAAATTGAGTTTTACAGTGTCACCAGACAGGAATTATATGGGACACAATATGAAAAATTATTATTTCCCATTGTAGAGTAAGGAAAACAAAGAGAATGAACAGAAGGAAAAAAAGGATTTCAGCTATTTTTTTGGCTGCTCTTATGCTGGTCGGCTGCACGCCAAAGACGGAACAGGCAGAAAAAAAGGATAGTATAAAAATCGGAATAAGTGTATATAACCAGTATGACACCTATATATCCATTATGGTAGATGCCATGAGTAAAAAGGCCGAAGAAATAGAGGACAGATATGGGATAAGCATCACACTGGATATCCAAAATGCAGGAGGGAATCAAATCAGTCAGAACGAACAGATGAATTATTTTCTGGATAGAAGCTGTGATATTGTCTGCATTAACCTGGTGGACAGGACGGATGCATCAACCATTATTGAAAGAGGTAAGGCAGCAGGAGTTCCCATAATTTTTTTTAACCGGGAGCTGGTGGAAGAAGATTTGGAAAGATGGGATCAGCTGTATTATGTAGGAGCCGATGCCTTTGAATCAGGAATTATGCAGGGAGAAATTCTGGTGGAGAAGCTGGAGGAGGACTTTGAGCATATCGATCAAAATGGGGATGGGATTTTACAATATGTGCTGCTGGAAGGTGAAGCGGGACATCAGGACTCCATTGTCCGTACCATGTATGCGGTTAATACGGTAACAGAAGCCGGGTTTAAGCTGGAAAAGCTGGCAGATGAAATTGCAAACTGGAACCGGGATCAGGGAAAAACCAAGATGATGCAGTGGATTCAGGAATATGGGGAAACCATAGAAGTGGTCTTTGCCAACAATGATGATATGGCATTGGGAGCTTTGGATGCGCTGAAGGAGCTGGGCTATTCAAAAAGCCATGGAAAATGGTTTCCTCAGATACTGGGAATTGACGGAACACCGGAAGCTCTGGAGGCAGTGGATAACGAAGAATTTTTGGGAACGGTTATCAACGATGCTAAGGGACAGGGGGAAGCCACTATGGAGCTTGCCTATGCAATAATCAATGGTGAGGATGCCGGAAAACTGGAATATTCTTTGGAAAATGGAAAGTATATCCGCACACCTTACGCAAAGTATACCGGAAAAGGAAAAGAGGAAGAATGAAGGAAAAGAAAAACGGAGAAAACAGGAAAAAGCTGACACAGGGCAGCCTGATGATGAGAATATTGGCCGGAGCATACCTTTTGTATCTGGTTTACCAGCTGGTACGAGGCTACCCGTTGACAACGGGTAACTCCAGAATAGTATCCCTGGTGGGAATTGTTTTATTTTCAATTACCGGTATACTCATCCTGGGGCATAGTCTGTACCTGATAAAGACAGGAAGATATGAAAATAATAAAGAAAAGGATGAAGACAGCAGGTAAATCAGGAAAAAAGCAATTAAAAATCTATGCTACACAGGCTTGTTTCTTGAGAAAGAGTATAGTATTCTATAAAAGTCGTAGTAAATTTACAATGGAGGATCAGTCATGACGAATGTAGAGCTGCAGATTATGGCGAATGAGATTCGTAAAAATATCATAAAGTCTGTTCATAGTGCGAAGGCCGGCCATCCGGGAGGATCACTGTCAGCTGCAGATATTTTTGCTTATTTATATTTTGAAGAAATGAATGTGGATCCAAAAAATCCGAAGGCTCCTGACAGAGACAGATTTGTGCTTTCCAAGGGGCATACGGCTCCCGGCTTATATGCCGCACTGGCCTTAAAGGGATTTTTTCCCGTAGAGGATCTGCTGACCTTAAGAAGGCTTGACTCGTATCTGCAGGGACATCCGGATATGAAGCACACCCCCGGTGTGGATATGTCTACCGGCTCTTTGGGACAGGGCATTTCTGCTGCTGTGGGCATGGCTTTGGCAGGAAAGATGGATCAGAAAGTATATCGGGTATATACTCTTTTGGGAGATGGAGAGGTTCAGGAAGGTCAGGTCTGGGAGGCGGCAATGTTTGCCGGTTTTAAGAAGCTGGATAACCTGGTGGTTATCGTGGATAACAATAACCTGCAGATTGACGGGGCCATCGATGAGGTTTGCTCTCCTTATCCTCTGGAGGATAAATTTGCAGCCTTTAATTTCCATGTGCTTACCATGGATGCTCATGATTTTGATTCCATTCGTACTGCCTTTAATCAGGCCAGGGAAATAAAAAACATGCCTGTGGCCATTATAGCAAGGAGCATCAAGGGCAAGGGCGTTTCTTTCATGGAAAATCAAGCAGGCTGGCATGGTGTAGCTCCTGATGACGAGCAATGTAAAGCGGCACTGGAAGAATTGGAAAGGGCAGGTGAAGCGTTATGTCAGAAATAAAAAAGAAGGCAACCAGAGAAGGCTATGGGCAGGCTCTGGTGGATATGGGGGCTAAATACCCCAATCTGGTGGTTCTGGATGCGGATTTGGCGGCATCTACCAAAACAGGAATGTTCAAGAAGGCTTATCCGGAACGCTTTTTTGACTGCGGAATAGCGGAAGCAAATATGATGGGTATTGCAGCAGGCCTGGCCGCCAGTGGAAAAGTGGTTTTTGCCAGCTCCTTTGCAATGTTCGCTACGGGAAGAGCCTATGAGCAGATTCGTAATTCCATAGGCTATCCCCATTTAAATGTAAAAATCGGTGCATCCCATGCAGGAATTACGGTAGGAGAGGATGGTGCATCCCACCAGTGTAATGAGGATATTGCCCTTATGAGAAGCATTCCCCAAATGGTGGTAATCAATCCGGCAGATTATGTAGAGGCACAGGAGGCGGTAAAAGCGGCAATTCAGCATGAGGGGCCCGTATATATCCGTTTTGGACGATCGAATGTACCAATCATTAACGATAGAGAGGACTATTGCTTTGAACTGGGGAAGGGTCAGGTTTTACAGGAAGGTAAGGATGTGACTATTGCAGCTACCGGCCTGATGGTCAATTCTTCTCTGGAAGCCGCAAAGCTTCTGAAGGAGGATGGAATCCAGGCAGAGATAATTAATATCCATACCATCAAGCCTTTGGATGAAGAACTGATTGCCGCCTCTGCCAGGAAAACCGGAAAAGTGGTAACGGTGGAGGAGCATTCCGTTATCGGAGGCCTGGGAAGCGCAGTATGTGAAGCCTTAAGCAGTAAGGCACCTACGCCGGTATACAGGATCGGTATGCAGGATGTTTACGGAGAATCCGGTTCAGCAGAAAGCCTGTTGAAAAAATATCAGCTGGATGCCGAAGGGGTTTACCGTCAGATAAAGCTGTTTTTGGAAAAACAATAAAGACTGCAATGCAGCAGAAAAAGAGGAAAATAATGAATATTTTATCTCCATCCATTCTTTCGGCGGATTTTACCCGCCTGGGAGAGGAAATTCAGGCCGTGGAAAAGGCCGGTGCAAAATATCTTCATATTGATGTTATGGATGGAAGGTTTGTTCCCTCCATTTCCTTCGGAATGCCGGTAATCCACTCCATTCGCAAAGCAAGCGGGATTGTTTTTGATGTGCATCTGATGATTGAGGAGCCTATCCGTTATATTGATGAATTTGTAAAGGCCGGAGCGGATATTATTACCATTCATTTGGAGGCCTGCAGTGACGTAAAGGCTACTCTGGATAAAATTCATCAGTCGGGCGTAAAGGCAGGAATTACCATTAAACCGGCCACACCGGCAGAAAGCCTGATTCCCTATCTGGATCAGGTGGAAATGATTCTTTTGATGAGTGTGGAGCCGGGCTTTGGAGGACAGAAATATATAGAGGGCTCAACGGATAAAATCCGTCGGGTCAGAGAACTGCTTAAGGAAAGAGGCTTGAATATTGATCTGGAAGTGGATGGAGGAATCAATCCGGATAATGTAGAAACAGTATTGGAGGCCGGTGCAAACGTTATTGTAGCCGGTTCCGCGGTTTTTGGAGCTGAGACGGCCAAAAAGGCGGCTCTGTTTATGGAAAAATTAGGTTAGAGGGGAGTATTTGATGAATAAGGGAAAGTATTATATGACCACAGCCATTGCCTATGGTTCCGGCAAACCTCATATCGGAAATACCTATGAGGCAATTTTGGCTGACAG
>JBJELS010000045.1:0-18088 GCA_051879275.1 Lachnospiraceae bacterium | reverse complement strand
ATCGGAATTGGTACGGAGATATGTGGAAAAGGGGCTTTCTCTTGAAGGAAACCGTGAAGATATAGACTTTATTGCCAGTATAATCCGACAGGAACTGATGGCAGTTTATCATGTAGAGGATATGAAAGGAATTTGTGACCATAACACGAATCGCTTGGCTAAGATACTGATGAAAATAGGGAAAATCAATGGAGCTATCTTCTTTTTGTTGATCAAGGTGTTAATCAATCTTACTAACGAAGGCAGTGAGGATGATTTTGAACAGATGCTCTCCGAGGCAGTAAAGCTGGGGGTGGATTATATGCAGAAAAAAGATTTTCAGATTAATAGTTTTTTACAAGATACAGGACATTTACGGGACTTAGCAGAGAAACTATAGTAAGAAAAAGATTTTAAAAGTAGAAGAAAGGAAGAAAAAAGATGACGTATCAGGAGTTTAGAGAAATCGTAAAAGTACAAATAAGAGATTTTTTACCCCCAAATCTATCTAATGCAGAAATTAGTATAAATGAGGTGATTAAGAATAATCATGTGAAACTCTATGGCTTGATCATCAAAGACCCGGAAGAAAGAATGGTTCCGACAATTTATCTTGAACCATACTATCAGAAATATGAGGCAGAGATGGATATGGGAAGGATTCTACAGTCTCTTGTTGCCCAATATGAACAGAGTAAGGATAGAGGAAAAGATATTTTACCCTTTTCGGTGGAGGACTATGAACAGGTGGAAGACAGACTGTATCTTATAGTACTTAATCAGGATAATCAGGAGTATTTGAAAGAAACCGTACATCAGGATATACCGGAGACTAACCTGACCGCAGTAATCCGTGTTTTATGTGGGGAAATGAAAGACCAGAGTATAGGAAGTTTTGCGGTAAAGGAATCTTTGCTATCCATGTGGGATAGAACAAAGGAGCAAGTATACGAGCAGGCATTAGCCAATACGGAGAGATTCTTTCCTGCAAGATTAATGAATGTGATGGATGTTATTCAAAACTTGGCTTTACAGGTGGATGAGAGGAAGGAGGAAGGAGAAAATTCAATAAAAAATCTGTTGCCATATGAACAATATGTCCTTAGCAATAGCAGCTCAATGAATGGAGCAACTGCTATTTTGTATCCTGGACTATTGCAGGAGATCGGGGAAGCTACAAAGAGTAATTTTTTCCTTCTTCCCAGTAGCCTGCATGAGGTAATTCTGATGAAGGATAACGGTGAAATGAGTGCCGAGGAGCTTCAGAGGATGGTTATGCAAATCAATCGAACAGAAGTAAAGCCTGAAGAGGTTCTTTCGGATGAAGTCTATTGTTACGATTATCGGGAGCAAAAGCTTACTATGGCAACTGATCCGGTGAAGACAAAGGAGGTGGTACAACAGATGGAGGGAATGGAGGGTCAGGAGAATGTTTTAGAGGAAGAAAGAGCAGGATTGGGGATAGACAGGTAGCTACAAAAAGCAGTTTGTGTAACGAAAAGAAGCCGCCATAAATGACGGCTTCACGGTTACAAAATTACCAGGATTTCTCCTGCGTTTACAACATCATACTAGCATAGAGCAGGAGTGTTGTCAAACGATTTGTAAACAGTATCAGTATAGGTAATAGAAGGTTAGATTATACCACAAGACTTAAGTTTTTCCTCAATTTCTTTCAGAATAGAAGGTTTCACATCACCAAATTTTTCATAGTGAAGCCGGGAAAGGCTAACCTGTGTAATCCGTGTCACATTTGCCCAGCGCGGCATCAGGGGGAAACCATAGACCTTATCCACAGGAATGGTATAATCCATGTTTTTGGGTGGCTGGGAGGAAAGGGGAATCACGATGAGAGAGTCCTTTAGATTTTTTAAAATAATTGCCGGATGTCTGCCGCCAAATTCTGTGCCAATATTATAGCCAAAATCAACCCAGACAACTGCTTTTCGAATCAGTACCAAAGAACGGGCAATCAAATCAATAGCAGACTGTGGAACAGTATTCTTTTTCACGGAAAGAATATATTGGTTAGTAGACTGATCATAGGAATAATAAGTTAAAAGGACAGCCTGTTTTTCCTGATGGAGCCACTGAAAAGCAGAGGGTTTAATCGTATTTGGCAGAATGGTAGAGGGGATTTGAAAGGTTTTCTCATGCAAAATCAGCTGGGTTTTCAGAGCAGTCCACTTGTAATATTCGTTTGCTAATTTTAGCTGTTCTGTATCCTGAATGTCAATAGAGGAAAAATGGTTCTGTAAAGTAGATACCATAGATTGAAAGGACTTATTGGTATTTTCTAAAGTAATGGGTGGTTTCAAGAAAAAATCTCCTTTCGGTGAATTTACGATAAAAGCACTTACTGCTGAGAGTGTTAAGAGGCATAGCCATGTATGTGCATCCATAACTAAACTCCCATGCAGAAAAACATTTATTCGTTGTGGTACTGAAAAAAGTATGGGAGTTTAGTTTAACAGATTTTAATACAGGGAACAACAAAAGATGACAAAAAACAGGGAGGAATCCATGTCCATCTTAGTCTATAAACAACGCCACCGCCATCCTAATAAAAAGTCTACACCGGGAGCCAATTACGCCCATATTCGTTATATTGCTACCAGACCAAGGGTACTTAAACAGGAAGGAGCAAAGCATGGTTTGTTTGGAAAGCTTGAACCGGGCCCGGTAAAGGAATTTTCCACCTGGGAGGAAATTGCCCGACTGGCCTATACCAATTCCCGAAAGGGAATAATTATGTATCGTAGTGTAGTATCTTTCGCAGAAGATACTGCCAGGGAACTTTTGTTAAAGGATCAGAAAAGCTGGCAAAGATATATGGAAAATCATGTAATGACCATTGCCGAAAAAAACAGAATCAAACGGGAAAATTTGCAGTGGGCGGCGGCAGTACATGGGGAAAAGAATCACCCTCATCTTCATCTCGTCTTCTGGGACAAGTCGGAAACCGTCAGAAACCCATTTACTCCACCTCAAGTACCGTCAGAAATAAGAAAACAGATGATTAAAGATACTTTTTGTGAAAAAATTCTTACCTATGCCAAAGAAAAAGATCTGGCAGTTAAGGAAATGCGGCAAGTTACGAATGAGCTGGTGGAACAGTTTGAACAGGAAATCCTCTTAAAGAATCCAGGAAGATATAAAGCAGCTAAGAAAAAGCTTGAAGAAGAATTAGGCCAAGAGCTGACCTTTGATAAATGTTTTTTAACTAAGTTGTCAGAGGAACTCTTTTTCCTTGGCAGGTTGATCCCGGAGAATGGGAGGATTTCCTATCAGTTATTGCCGCCGGAAAGTAAGGAAAAGACGGATGAGTTGGTGGAACTTCTGCTTTCAGAGGTAGTGCAGCTTAAAACTTGTGCCAAGCAATATGTGGAAGCTAAATGCAGTATGGCAAGATTATACAGCGATGATAAAAACCGACTGCTTAAGCAAAGAAAACAGTATGAAGAGGAAGCAAAAAAGATTTTGGCCAACCGGATTCTTTCCGGTATTAAGGCAATCTGTAGACTTGAGCAAGAAAAACGTGGTGAGGCATATCGAAAAAGCCATAAAGAATACCTGGCCTTTCAGATAATTTTAGAGGCTTTGGATATGTTGGCAAAAGCAGTAGAAATCCAGGAACAGGATTTAGAGGAACAGTTATCAAAAGAAGAGTTATCAAAGGAGGCAAAGAAAGAACTTGTATTAAAATATCAGGATAAAGGATATGAGCATTAAACAAAAAAAGAAGCATTGCTATTTGGGGCATCCCTGTAGAGGATGCCCCTATGTATTTACCCGAGGCGGGACAGACTGCATTATGGGAGCTGTTCCAGGGGAGTGTGTCTGGTATTTTTACCTTTCTCTGCTGGGGCATCACTATACCCAGCAGGAGAAAATGGAAATACAGAAAAGATACGAGCAGTATACACACAAATCAAAGCATACAGAAAAAAGGCTGGAAAATACCATAGAGATGCTGCTTACCGTGGCAGAGATAAAGTATGGAAAGGAATATGCCGGCTATCTGAAACAGAAAATGGGAGGAGAAAAAACTTGAAATTAAAGGATATGTTGTTGATTACCCATAACCATAAGGGGACAGAAGGTAAGTATTTGTTAAGCATCCAGGATTACCTGTCCATTCTGTTTGTAGGTTCTGAAAGGACAGAACCGGAACTTGGCTACTGGATAGAGGAACTACTCAATACAAAGGACAATCAGCTATGGACGGAGATTTATCTGGCAGCCAATAAAACGATTTGTGCCAGATTTTGTGAAAGTGAGCAGGAACTTCGGCAGTTTCTTCTGGGGCAGCATAGGATGCTGGATAAAGGGATTCCCTTTTTGCAGGAACATTGTTCCAAAGCCTGTCTGGAGGTACTGACCGCTTATGATATGGACACAGCCGGGCACCCTTTGGTAGGGAAATTGCACTATGAAGTCCAGCGTGATACTTTTCGGCAGGGAGAAGTTCTACATAATTTTAATGGAAGTGATTACGCTGTGCTTCAGGTATTGGATAGAGACCATTTGCTGTTAATGGCTTTGGAAAGCGGGCAGTTTGTAATCGCAGCAGGGACAAGAGCTTATGCCCGTTACCCCAAAGAAAGTTTTTCATCGGAGGATAGTGTAATTCAGGGAATTTCATGGGAGCATGGCATTTATCTGGGAAATAATTTGTCAGCCATTGATCTGGAACGTATTCAACAAGAATATGGACAGGATGAAATCAGTGAGGAAGAAGAGATAGAACGTTAAAACGAGGAGGTTCATGATGAAATCAAAAGTAGAGTTTTATAAGGTGTTTTTTGAAGAATTGGAGAAAAAAGGTTTTGGCGTAGCTGAGCCATCTTCGCCGGATTATGTGGTGGATATTCAGTTTAAAGGCAAAACCATAGCGTTTTATACTAAGGCAGACCTGATTGAAAAAAATCCCTTTGTGGAGGTACCCCAAAAGCAAATGGAAAGGCTTTTTAGTATGGCAAGAGCTACCGCTAATCTGTGCGGAATCTGCTCGGATCAGCCTTATGAGGAAGAAAAAGTACAGAAGCTAAAAAATGGAGTAGTAAAGGTAAATGAGCATAATGGAGTGGTCCTGGCCTGTAGGAAACACCCTCTGTTCGATTATGTACTTTCTACTTACAAGCAGGATGCACAAAATGAGAACAGACCTATTCAGCGGCAGTATTTTTATAATCGGGAGGAGGCCTTTGAAAGTTTTGTTACCCGAAGTGGCTTGATCGATGCAAGAAAACTGTTTACGGAAAGTCAGCTGCAGATCATTCATGCAGGATTAGTAAAAATGCGTACCCGGGATGAGGGGCTTTCGGAAGAAGAATTGAAGGAAGCAGGTGAGTTGATTAACCAGATTGAAGAACTGGTGCCGCAGCTGCATCAGGAGGAAAGAAAGTTTGATGTGACCAGACTGTTGGATGCCTTAAGTATTGGTAATGGCATAGAGCGGTAGGAAGGAGATAAGATGCAGCCACAGGGAGAAAGCATATGGGGAAATATCAATCTATGTATTGAGATTGCCCTAAACATTTATTACCTATTGGGAGAACGGGGAGAGGGAATTGCTATTCCCAAAGACCATGCCAGCCAATATTTTTCGCCAGAAACCGTTTTGGCAGGAAAAGAGAAGGGCGAGTATCTATATTATCCCCAGGAAGAAACCATGGATATGGTTTTAGAAGAAATGGGAAAGAAAGAGGAAACCGAGATGGAGGAAGATTATGGAGAAGAAGTGGACTATGGTTTTGAGCCATAAATATCGCTAAAGCTAAAATGGTAGCGAAATGGCAGCGACCAAAGGAAAATTCCATAGTACAGGAGGGAATAGAACCATAAAAAGAAAAGAAAAACTTATTCTGGGAAGCATTCTTATGGTAGCAGGAACGGTGTTTAATTTATTTTTTACCGGAACACTGCATCAGCTTTTATCCGGTGAAATCAAAACCCTTACCCTGCTGTCTTTTGGGGAATGTATAACAGGAATATTTAGGATAAAACAGCAGGGAATGCTCTTTTTGTCTTTTGAAGGGCTTTTGGTGCTTTGCTGCATTCTGTTTTTTACTGGAAATAGCAGGAGCTATCAGGCAGACTTGATACCGGTAACCGATGAAATCAAGATACCGGCACCAGTAGGGCAGTTTCAGCATGGTTCCTCCCGTTGGATGGAAGAAAAGGAAAAAGATAAATTATTTGGTACATACCAGTTAAGCCCCACAAATTCGGTTATTAAGCAGTTAATTTCTACCGGCTATGAGGGGCTTGATTTTTTAAAAAAGAAAAAAGAGATAGATAGCGGTGGTGGAAAAGAACAGGAGGACAGAGAATGCTTTTCTGGCACCGTTGTCATAGAAGAAGCAGAAGAAAAAGAGGCAAAGGAAAAGGAGGAGGGAAATGAAGGCTATGAAACAGTAGAGTATGTTTTTAAGGAAGAGGAAGGAAACGTGAAAAAGGCGGAACAAAAGGAAGAACAGGAGAAAGCAGAAACCATAAGAGCTCCTTGCCCCTTATTAAAGGAGGGAGGGCTTGTGATTGGCATGGTAAAGTGTGGGAAACAGGAAAAAATTTATTATCTTTCGGAGGATACCCATACCCTGACCATTGGTGCCACACGATCCGGAAAAACCAGAACCCTGGTCTTACAGTCTATCTGCCTGATGGCATTGGCAGGGGAAAGTCTGGTGATTAGTGATCCCAAAGCAGAGTTATACCAGTACACAGCCCCTTTTTTAAAGAAGCTGGGATATGAGGTGATTTGCCAGGATTTTAAGCATCCCCAGAAAAGCAGTCGCTATAACTTGCTGCAGCCGATTATTGATGCGGTCAATCAAAGGCAGATGGATAAGGCGGAAATGTATGCCTGGGACATCACCAATATTTTAGTGGGGGACAATACCAGTGGTGAAAAAATCTGGGAAAATGGGGAAAAGTCCATTATTGCTGCTGCAATTTTGTGTGTGGTGGTGGACAATGCCGCAAGGCCACAGTACCAGAACCTGACCAATGTCTATTGGTTTGTGGCAGAGATGTGTAAGGCAGTGGGAAACAAAACGCCTATGCAGGAATATGTCAAAAAGCTTCGTCCGGGACATCCGGCAAGGGCACTTCTATCCATATCGGATGTGGCTCCCAGCAGAACCAAAGGAAGTTTTTATACTTCGGCCCTGACCACCTTGCGGCTTTTTACGTCCAGAGCGATCTATTCCATTACCCATGCCAGTGATGGGAATATAGCGGATATGGGAAAGAAAAAACAGGCATTATTTTTTCTCTTACCGGATGAAAAGACAACCTATTACCCTATTGCCAGTCTGATGGTCTCTCAGCTTTATGAGCTTTTGGTTCATCAGTCGGATGAGAGGGGAGGGCGTTTACTTAACCGGGTAAATTTTGTGTTGGAGGAGTTTGGTAACTTCACCAAGATCCAGGATCTGACCAATAAGCTGACGGTAGCAGGAGGCAGGGGAATGCGGTTTCATTTTTTCCTGCAAAGTCTGGAACAGCTTACGGAAAAATACAGTAAGGAAACGGCATCTATTGTCAAATCAAACTGCCAGAGTTGGATTTATCTACAGGCAGATGACAAAGAAACCCTATCCGAGGTTTGTGAAAAGCTGGGGAAATATACCTGTAGTGGTTATCAGCTTTCCAGCCAACATGGGAGGTATGTCAATCCCTCTTCCAGTAGTACCGTAAGTTTGGTGGCAAGAGAACTTCTGACCACAGATGAAATACGCAGAGTATCACGACCTTATCAGATTGTGATCTCTCGTTCCCATCCGGCGATGATGATATCGGAGGATTTATCCCAGTGGTATTTTAACCAGATGTTGGGACTGGGAGATAAAGAGCATAATCGGAAAGTCAGAGAGGAGAGGGAGAATAAGCGGCCAGTGGTCACCAAAGTAAAGGAAGAGATTCCTTTATGGAATATCTGGATTTATTACACAAAAGACCTTCAGATGAAAGAAGAAAGACAGAAACAGCAGCCTACTGCAGCAGTGGTAGGCTCTCTGTTTTCGGAGAAATTGATGAAAAGAGGAGGAAAAGGAGCAGACAGTGAAGAAGAAAATTAAAGGGAAAAAAATCCTAAAGGCGGCAGGAAGAACGGTTTCTGCCGCCTTTGTCCTGTTCTTTTGCATGGCACAACAGGTCTATGCCAGCACAATAAGTGAGAGCAAACTGGCCAAAGGGACAGAACAGCTGATTAGTGATGCTACTACCTGGTTGATGATATTGGCACCGGTGGTAGCCGGACTTTTGATTATCTATTTTTGCATCCGAAGAAGTGCAGCGGATGAAATGGATCAGAAGAAATGGAATAACCGGATTGTGGTGGCCATTGTTTCTTGTATCGGGGCAGTGATTGGAAGTGCCACCTTAAATCTGATCATCGGGTATTATCAGTAACCTAAAACAAAATCAAAAAGAAAAATTGGAGGAAAACACAATGAAAAATGTAAAGGAAATGATGAACGAATTAACTGTAACTGCTTATCTGAAAAAAGAGAGTGCGAAAAGAAAGATGACCACTATCCTTACCGGAAACGAAGGGGAAGGCTTTGTAGATACCGCTTTAAAAATCCTGATTTCTGTGGTGGTGGGTGCGTTGCTCTTAGCCGGACTGTATGCACTGTTTAAAGATACCATTTTACCTACCCTGACCCAGAAGGTGACTAACCTGTTTAATTATCAGGGATAAGTAGGGAACCAATTTAACACTTGCTGTCTGCCGAAGTTCGGCAGACAGTTTTCTCAAAAAGGAGGAAAAATTTGAAAGTAACAGCAAAAATTACCAGAAGTTTTGAAACAGCGGGAAGGTTAAAAGCCTTTGCAACAATCTGCCTGGCAGATGCCTTTTTAGTGACCGGTGTGCGTGTAGTGGAGGGGGAAAAAGGGTTAAATGTCTTTATGCCAAGCCTGAAGGATAAGGAGGACGAGTATAGGGATGTTTGTTTTCCTATTAAACCGGAGCTTCGGCAACAGATCAATACGGTTGTTTTGAATGCCTATGATGCCAGTGTGAAGGAAAATGAAGGGGATGAGGGATAACAGGGCTTTTGGACGTAAGGGAGGTGGAGCAGAATGGAAGTGATCCTGGTCCTTTTAATTGTGGCAGTATTAAACGGTGCTGTTGTCTATATTGATGAAATGCTTCAGGAACTGATTCCCATGACCCTCTATGCTGACCGGTATATGCTGACACAAGGGGGAAATGTAGCTGGCGATCAAGACTCCGGCATTCCTTAGAGAATTTCTTGTGCCTACAGGAGGAGGCGCAGGAGGTATCATCAATAATGTTTATCATTCTGTACGGTTAGTTGGAATGATAAAAGGAATAGGAAAGTAAAAGGCCAGAAAAAGGAAAGGTGAAATCGGGTGAAGATAGACGATATTTCCATGGCTCTGATTGGACTGGTACGTGTAGGGGCAATTTTTCGTTTTGTTTACTGTATGGTTCGCCTACAGGCAGCACAAGAAGAACAGGCCCTCTATCAAAAAAGAGCCAAAAATACGGTTGTATTTTATGTGCTTGCAGAGAGTATCTGGCAGATTAAGGATATGGTTTTTTATTACTACGGATAAAGGATACCATGAAAGCAGGAAAGGAGTAGAAATCACTTTATGGAAGAACAAAAGTGGGAGTTGTATATTCCCGTTGGAGTGAAGGCAGAAAATGAATTATTTAATGGGTTTGGGCGAAGGGAGCTTTTGCAGAGTATGGCAGGCTCCCTCTTGGGAGCGGGTATTGCCTTCTTGCTATGGCTTTGTACCCGGAATGTAGCCTTTACCGTGGTGGCCGTTTTAACGGGTATCTTTGGCAGCGTAATGATGTGTACTAAGGATATGAATAACCAAAGTGTAGTGGATCAAATCGGAAATATGATCCGTTTTGCAAGAAACCAGCAAATTTATCCCTACCGGGCATTAAAGGAGTGGGGAGAGGTGTGAAACAAAATCTTTAGCAAAGGTTTAGGTATTAAGTAACGATTCTACCAATGGGGAAAGAGGAAGCTATTCTATCAAACAAGGAAAAAGAAGCAAGAATACCTGTCAAAAAACAGGAGGTCTGTTTGGAGTTTTTAGATTTATTTAGTGGAATAGGTGGCTTTAGAAGAGGATTGGAACGAAGCGGACATAAATGTATTGGTCATGTGGAACTGGATAAGTATGCCAATAAAAGCTATCTGGCTATGTATGAGCTTTTCCCCTGTAAATATGAGGAAGAAGGAGAGAGAAACCATAGCCTGGTATGTCATAAGGAGGTGAATGAATATTGTGATGGAACAATCTGTAAAGGCGAATGGTTCGCCAAAGACATTAAGCAGCTTAGAGCAGAAGAAATACCAAGAGCTGAAATCTGGACTTTTGGCTTTCCTTGCACAGACATTTCCCTTGCAGGAAAGCGAAAAGGTCTTGCCGGAGAACGAAGTGGACTCTTTTTTACGGTCGTTAGTCTGCTCAAAAGTACAACTGCCGAAAATAGACCCAGGCGGCTTATCGTTGAGAACGTTAAGCATCTTTTGTCAAGCCAGAGAGGCAGGGATTTTACCGCCGTTTTATTTGCGCTATGGGAAGCAGGGTATGACCTGGAATGGCAGTGTGTCAACAGTAAAAATTTTGGAGTCCCCCAAAACCGAGAGCGAGTGTACCTTGTTGGACATCTTGGAGGAATCGGTAGCAGAAAAGTATTTCCTCTCACCGGAACAAACCAAGCGTCTGTTAAAAGAATTATAGATGGCTGCCAGGGACAGCGGGTTTATGACCCAAAAGGGCTTTCCATTACGTTAACGGCAGAAGGAGGAGGGATGGGTGGTAAAACCGGTCTGTACCTTTGCGAAACAAAGAAGCCGGAAGAGTGGCTGGAGTGTCTATATGAACGGGAAGAAGGAAAATGCGGATTTTTACGTTACGTGGGATTTCTTACCCAAAGAAAAGATAAGCCGGATTTGACCCAGATTTCCCGTTGCCTGGTGAGTAAATATAATGCCGGAATCACCCGGTTTGGGGAAAATTCAGGTGTACTGGAATGTAGAGCCTGTAAACGGCAATGTGTGGAAGTAAGGGCAGTCCTTACGCCCGACAGGAAGAAGAAACGGCAGGAAGGAAGACGGTTTAAAGAAGAAGGGGAAACGGAATTTACCTTAACCGGCATTGACCGCCATGGGGTAATGTTGATGGAGTGCCCTTACAGAGGCGGGATACCAATCCGGGAAGCCACAAAACAGGGATATGTACTGGCCAGGCATGGAGATGGGGTTAATCTTTCTTATCCCAATAGCAAACTTAGTCGGGGACGGGTAGGAAAACAATGTGCACAGACACTTTTAACAGAAGGAAATATGGGGGTAGTAGTGTATTGCCGTATCCGCAGATTGACACCAAAAGAGTGCTTTCGGTTACAGGCTTTTGAAGATCGTTTGTTTGAGCGGGCGAAAGCAGCAGGGGTCAGTGATGCACAGCTTTACAAACAGGCAGGAAATGCGGTAACGGTAAGCATTGTCTACGAGATTGGAATGCGTCTTAAAGAAAGTGAGGCGTATGTGGATGAAGTTTAATATTTTATACGTTGATCCTCCATGGCAGTATGAGCAGAAACGATTGTCAGGAGCGGCAGAGAAGCACTATCGAACCCTGTCGGATGAAGAATTATACCACTTACCGGTACAGGATATTGCAGCAGATAACAGCATTCTGTTTTTGTGGATTACCTATCCCAAGCTAAAAGAGGCACTGAAAGCCATTGAAAACTGGGGATTTTCCTATAAAACAGTAGGATTTGTCTGGCTTAAGCAAAACCGTAAAATGCCTACATGGTTTTTTGGGTTGGGGTTTTGGACACGAGGAAATACGGAAATCTGTCTACTGGCCATAAAAGGGAAACCCAAGCGAATGTCTGCAAGAGTCAGTCAGTTGGTGGTCAGTCCAGTGGAGGCTCATAGCAAGAAACCGGATATTGTACGGGAAAAAATTGTGGAACTAGTAGGGGATTTACCGAGAGCAGAGTTGTTTGCCAGAAAACAGTTCCCTGGCTGGGTTTGTGTGGGAAATGAAATTGATGGTATGGACATCCGAGAGAGTATTGAAGTGTTAAAGAAGAAGGAAGGAGTAAGTGTTGATATGGATAACTGAGACAAAGGTCTGTATAACAGCGGTATTAGCCAGTTTTCTTTTTGGGATGCTGATGGATATGCTGTTAAAAAGATTAACCGGCTCTGAACAGATTCGGTATGTGGCAGCAGTGGCGGCCATCATTACGGCTACCTTTATCGGAGCTTATGGGATGAGCCAAAAAGCACTTGTCTGTATTCTTAGTGGACAGGTGCTTTTATTTGCGGCAGAGTATGATTATGCAACTCACCTGGTACCGGATTATCTTCCAGTACTTCTTCTATTGGTGGGATTAATTCAGGTGGACTTTTCTCATGCTTTGCCAGGTCTTTTTGCGGTGCCGCTGCCTTTTTTGGTGGCGGCATTTCTTAAAGAAGGGAGCATTGGCGGAGGAGACATTAAACTGATGGCAGCCTGTGGATTTATTCTGGGGGTGAAAAAAGGCTATGCAGCTTTGCTTGCAGGCCTATTTTTGGCGATTTTGCTTCAGGCAACTTTTGGGAAAAAAGAGGATAAGGGTTTTGCCTTGGTGCCTTACCTGTCAGTAGGCTGTTTACTTGCCATGCTGCCAACACAGTAAAGAAGAAAGTGAGGATAAAGAAGTGAAAAAATTATTCAAAAATCGAATTATATTGGGACTAAGCTGCATGATTATTTCGTTGTTGATCTGTTTTGGACTTACGCCCATGTTTAATGATGCTTTAACAGCCAAGGTTGCTTTGGTACGTGTGAATACAGAAATCAAAAAAGGTGACCAGATAACGGAAAAAATGTTGACGACTGTGGAAGTGGGAGGCTATAACCTGCCAGGTAACGTGATTTATGAGGCGAAAGATGTCATTGGTAAGTATGCCAATACGGACTTGTATAAGGGGGACTATATTCTGGCCAGTAAGCTGTCCGATACCCCCATGTTAAAAAATGCTTATTTAAGCAAGCTAAATGGAGAGAATCGCGCCATTTCCGTTAGCATCAAGACCTTTGCAGCAGGCCTTTCCGGTAAGCTGGAGGCAGGAGATATTGTAACCCTTATTGCTTCTGAGGTAGGGGAGAAGCGGGAAACCCTTATGCTGCCGGAGTTACAGTATGTGGAGATTATAGCTACCACAGCCAGCAGCGGAATAGACCAGGATGCACAGGCAGAGGCAGAAGAGGGAGAAGAACAGGAATTGGCTTCTACCATCACGGTACTGGCTACTCCACAACAGGCCAGACTTTTGGCTGAACTTGAACAGGGAGGAAAACTTCATGCGGCTCTGGTTTTTCGGGGAGACAGTACACAAGCCGGACAGTTTTTGGAAGAGCAAAAAAGGGTATTGAAGGAATTGTATCCAGAAGACAATAAGACAGTAGAAAAGGCAGAGGAAAGCGAAGCCGACTTAACGAAAGGAGAGTAGAATGGAGCAGAAGAATACCCTTGCTATTGTGGGAAGTCCCGGAAGTGGAAAGACTACGTTAGCCGTAAAACTGGCCTTAGAGCTTGCCAGAAGAAAAAAGAATGTGGTGGTGGTGTGTGCCGATCCGTTTGTTCCCTGCCTTCCCTTTTTGCTGCCTTTAGGTTATGAGCAGGAGGTTTCTTTGGGAGCACTTCTTACGGCACCGGTTTTGACCCAGGAAAAACTGTTAAAGGCCTGTGTGCCGGTGGAAGAAAATCCTTATCTTAGCTTTTTGGGATATAAGTTTGGCGAGAATCTGATGTCTTACCCTAAAGTGACCAGAGAAAAAGCAGTAGAATTTCTGGTTTGCCTGCGGCATCTGGCTGACTATGCCATTCTGGACTGCAGCAGTATTGTTGAGGCCGATGTGTTTTCCATTCTTGCTTTGGAAATGGCAGACGGAATCCTTCAGGTAGGAACCGCTAATCTTCGGGGCATATCCTACTATCAGTCCCATGCCGGAATTCTTTCTACAGGAAGGGAAAGAAACAAGGTGGTGAGTGCCATAGGAAACTTTAAAACGGGACAGGAATGGGAGGCGGCAGCAAGCCAGTATGGGGGTGTGGATTTTGTCTTTCCCTATGTGGCAGAACTGGAAAAACAATACGATGCAGCCAGCCTTTTTTTGCCCCTTGTGGAAAAGGAGGCAGATGTCTTCCAACAGGAGATCAAAAAGCTGATGAGGCAGGTTTTTGGTTTGTCAGACCCAAAGCCGGAGAAACAAGAAGAAGCAACAGAGCGGAAAAAACTGATGGTCAGAAGCCCCTTTGTGTGGACGAAAAAGGGAGAATTTTAAGAGGAGGAAGAAAAGGTGCAGGAAATCATCAATGTACATGAGATGGCAGGACTGCTGGGGGAAGGTATGGTGTATCGTACCTTCCCGGAGGTGTTAAAGGATGTGCAGGAATACATTTCCAAGAATTTTGCCACAGTACTCAGGGATGACCCGGAAGAAAACCGGGAGCTGATTGAGTCTTACATCAGTAAGTATCTACAGCAAAAGAAGGTGGGTGTGGACGGAATGGAGCAAGGGGAGCTGGCAGAGCTTCTTTATGGGGAAATGACCGGCTTTTCCTTTCTGACCCGGTATTTATATCGGGAAGATGTGGAAGAAATCAATATCAATCAATGGCGAGACGTGAAAATCACGTATTCTACGGGCGAGATTCTTCCCACAAAAGAAAAATTTAACAGTGCCGGTCATGCCGTAGACGTAATCCGAAGGCTTCTACATAAATCCGGGATGATTTTTGACAGTGCCCAGACCATTGTGGTAGGCCACTTGAATAATAAAATCCGAATTACGGTTATGGGGGATGGGGTAATTGATCGGGAAAAAGGACTGGCTGTGTCCATCCGTATTGTCAATCCCAAGAAACTGACCAAAGAGCAGTTCGTAAAGTTCGGCACAGCCACAGCAGAAATGTTGGATCTATTATCCATGTGTTTTATTTACGGGGTATCCATGTGTATTACCGGGGCAACTTCTTCCGGAAAGACTACTTTGATGAGTTGGATTTTGGGAGAAGTGCCTTACCATAAGCGAATTGTGACCATTGAGCAGGGATGTAGGGAGTTTGACTTAACGGCAACCGATGAAGCGGGAAATGTGGAAAACAACGTGGTTCATCTGGTGACCAGATTTTCCGATGATCCCAAGCAAAACATCGATATGGTAAAGCTATTGGAAACCACACTGACCATTAATCCGGACTGTATTGCCGTGGCAGAGATGAAGGGGGGAGAAAGTATGCAGGCCATTAATGCGGCAAATACCGGTCATGCGGTAATTACCACAACCCACGCCAATTCCTGCGAGGATACCTATCACCGTATGGTAACGTTGTGTAAACAGGAGCAGCCGGGGATGGATGATGCTACCCTAACGAATCTTGCAACGAAAGCCTTTCCCATTGTGGCCTTTGCCAAACGTCTGGAGGATAATTCCAGACGGATCATGGAGATAACGGAGTGTGAAACCCTTGCTGATGGCAGAAAAAGAATGCGTACCCTGTATCGGTATAACATTACGGATAACCGGATGGTAGAAGGAAAACCAAGGATTGTTGGGCATTATGAAAAAGTGGAGAATCTCTCGGAAGGCTTACAAAAGAGGCTTCGGGAGAATGGGCTGCCCTTAAAGCTTCAGGAGCAGCTTATGGCCAGAGGGTAAACCAATGAGAGAGGAAAGGAGGGAGATCTAATGACCTTACTGGTAACGATTGCTTTTTTTCTGGCAGTAACAGGCGGCTTTCTGATGCTTGAACTGTCACCCTTTGCCTTTTTGGAAGGAATGGCAAACTACATGAAACCAAAGAACAGCAGCATGAAAAGCCGGATCAAAGAAAGTAAAAAGAAAAAGGAGCCAAAAGGGCTGAAGCTTCTGTTTGAGGAAGTTAAGGAAATCTTGCGGCTGAGTGGGAAAAGCGAACAGTTTGCCATGCTGTGTGTACTGTCCATGATTTTATTTGTTCTGGGGGTAATGATTGCCTTGACCATGAATAATTCTCTGATGGTGCCGGTGCTGGCAGTGGGCTTTGCCCTATTGCCCTTTTATTACATCAAATTTACGGCATCTAAGCACAAAAAGCAGATTAATACAGAGTTGGAAACGGCGCTTTCCATGATTACCACAAGTTATTTAAGAAACAAAAATACCATTATTCGGGCAATTGAAGAAAATCTGCCTTATTTAAACCCTCCTATATCGGAAGTATTTCGCCAGTTTCTGATGGAGGCAAAGCTAATTAATTCCAATCTGGCAGAAGCTTTAGAGGGGTTAAAAAAGGGTATGGATAACCGGGTATTCCATGAATGGGTGGATGCTCTCATTGCCAGTCAGGAAGATTACAACCTGAAAAATACCCTGCCGCCTATTGTAGCAAAACTATCCGATATGCGTGTGGTATCGGCAGAGTTGGATCTGCTCCTTTATGAACCAGTAAAAGAATACATTACCATGGTGATTTTGCTCCTTGGCAGTATTCCCCTATTGTATTTTTTAAATCAGGAATGGTATAAGACACTGATGTTTACCGGCTTTGGAAAAGTATTGCTGACTATTTGTGCCACAGTCATTTTTGTTTCCGTAGCGGCAGTATCCAAACATATACGGCCCATTGAGTACAAACGATAGGAGGATGAAGGTATGCAAAATGTAATTTTACTGCTCTTTGCCCTGTTCTTTGGGGCAGGGAGCTATTTTCTTTTGGCCCAGGTTTTTCAGGTTCCTACTTATCGTACCAGCCGAGTTATGTTAAGTGTGGGAAAAAAGCAAAGGAAACAGGCCAGAAGTTCAGATGCGTTTATTCTGGAGCTTTCGGCAAAGCTGGCTCCCTTTCTTCCTATGGACGAATATAAGAAGAGGAAACTTTCTGCCACTCTTCGGTCTGCGGAAATTGCCATGACACCACAGCTTTATCTAGCCCAGGCCTATGTGAAGGCGGGGCTGGTGTTTCTTGGCATTATTCCGTCAATCCTTATTTTTCCCCTGATCTTTCCGGTATTTATTGTTTTGGGAATAGGAATCTTTTTTTCGGAAAGCACAAGGGCAGAAAAGTTAGTGAAACAGCGAAGGGAAGAAATTGAATTTGAACTGCCCCGATTTGTGGCAACCATCACCCAGGAGTTGATGGCAAGCCGAGATATTCTTTCCTTATTGGAAAGCTACCAGAAGAATGCCGGTGGTGCCTTGAAAAATGAACTGGCTATTACCACCGCCGATATGCGGACAGGAAACTATGAAGCTGCACTTATGCGACTGGAGGGAAGGGTGTCCAGTGCCCAGCTTTCGGATGTGGTCAGAGGACTGATTGGCTGCATTCGAGGGGATGATGGGGTAGCCTTTTTTCGGATGCTTTCCCATGATATGAAACAGCTTGAGTTACAGAGACTGAAACGACTGGCTTTGGAAAGGCCGCCAAAAATCCGGCGTTATTCCTTTCTTTTATTGGCCTGTATGTTACTGGTTTACATGGGGGTAATGGGGTATCAGATTTTAGGCACCATGTCAGGAATGTTTTAAGGAGAGAGGTAACCATGAAAAGATTGAAAAAAATTGGTAAAGACTGTCGGGGAGAAGGCTATATGGATATTGCCATCGGGGTATTTTGTCTAATGCTTGTGGTGGCACTGGCAACCGCTTTGTTTCCTCTCTTTTTAAAGAAACAGCAGCTGGACTCTTTTGCCGATGAAATCGTAAGACAGGCAGAAATCGTAGGAAGTACAGATGTTTCGGGAAGAATTGCCCAGCTAAAGCGGGAAACCGGACTTGACCCACAGATTTACTGGGAGTGTGATTATTACAGTGGAAACAAGGTGCAGCTTAATGGAGATATTCAGGTAACCCTTATCCAGAAGGCAGACCTTGGCTTTTTTGTCTTTGGTTCTTTTCCCATCGAACTAAAGGCGAAAGCCAGTGGAAAAAGTGAAGTTTACTATAAATGAGGAGAGGCAAATGGAAAAAGCAAAAAGGCTGTGGTTCAATAAGCAGGGACTTTCCTATCCCCTTACAGTAGCTTTGATTTTGGCATTATTGCTGGTTATATGCGTAC